>JACQGS010000074.1 GCA_016199405.1 Chloroflexota bacterium
GCAGCGCGGCTGCCCTTCCACCCAAAGGGAAGTTTCTGAGTAGCGGGGCAACTTGCATCGCGTTTATCCTGACGCAGGAAGAACTCTGACAATCAGGATGCGAGCGTTGGCTCATTCAACTCGGCGGCGAGGGGAATTTCGGTTGCGAGGATCGTCGCGTCCGCGCGGTCTGCGCCAATGCCCCACATCCGGCAAAACGCGCAACGACCCGGCGCGCTCGTTGGCTGTCCGCACGAATCGCATTCGTGCAAGGAGGCGACCTGGTTGAATGGATCGAACAAGCCCTCTTTGCGCGCGCGCAAAAATTCGAGGTAGAAGGAAAGTTTCGCGCCCGGCGAATTCGCTTCGAGTTGATTCAACAGCGTCTTGTAGAAATTCGTGAGGTTGCCAACCGCATGCGGGCATTCATCGTAAATGTAATCAATGCCGCGCACGAGCGCATACGTCGCGGTCTCGCGCTCGTAAAATCGGACGAACGGCTTGACTTTGCGCGCAAAGCGATTGCTCATCGCCGGCAATACTGGCGCTTGGCGCGCGAGATAACCGGTCTGCCAGCGCAATGTGTTTTGCATCAGCACCGCGACTTCATCGTCCAGATTGTGTCCCGTCGCCAGCACCGCGTAACCTTTTTCGGCAGCGAGCCGGTTCATCACGTAGCGTTTCGTCAAGCCGCACGCCGCGCAGGGCTTGCCATGCCCACGCGTTTTTTCCCGCGCGATTTCCGGAATCGTTTTGCCGTAGGTCTCTTCAATGTCAATGACGTGGAGGGTCGGCGTATATGTCATTGCGAGCGGTTCTTGCGAAGCAATCTCCATGTCGCTTGGGGATTGCTTCGTCGCTTCGCTCCTCGCAATGACGTTCGCCAAAAACTTTTTTGTTTTTTCCAGCGATTGATCCGAATACGGAACCGTCTCATTGATGCCCAAGCCCATATACATTGCATCCGCGCGATAGCCGAGCTTGAGCAACACGTCCCACAGCGCGAGCGAATCTTTGCCGCCGCTCACCGCGACCAACACCGCTTCGTCGCGCGAAAACATTTTGTATTTCTCGATCGCGCGCTCGGTTTGCGCGACAAACCAATCCGCGTAATGCTCGCCGCACAGCGCGAGTTTGTGATGCCGCATATTGATAACGGCGTTCTGATGACATTTACGACAATGCATTTATTACCTACCCGTCCACGCAATTCGATAAATCTTGCCGTTGCCATGATCCGCGACGAACAGCACGCCATCGCGCGGATTCATTGCGACCGCGAGCGGATGATCAAAGCCGCTTGCAAATTCCGAGACGACGCCCTGCCATTTTCCATCCACGCGATTCAACACGATGCGATCGACGCGCTTGCCCACGCCCGGCGCCGGCAAATTCCCGCCCCACAACGCGACAAAAACATTGCCGCGATATTCCGCCGGAAAATTTTCGCCGCTGTAAAACGCAAATCCATTCGCGGACGAATGCGCCTGCAGTTCGGCAATCGGTTCGATCGTGCCGGCGCAATTCGTGCCTTGCCCACGTCCCCAACACGGAGACCAACCGTAATTTCCATTCGCGACGATCACGTTCAATTCATCCGGCACGCCGGCGAGCGGCTCATCGCGTCCGTTATCCGTTGCGAATAATTCGCCGGTCTGCGGATGCAAGGCGAGACCAAACGGATTGCGGACGCCGCGCGCGAAGACAGTTTGTGATTTTCCGTCCGCGCTAATCCGCATAATCGAGCCGCTGCGCGGATCGGCTTCGGTGCACGCGTCGCACGTCGAGCCAACGCCGAGATAGAAAAAATTTCCGTCCGGCGCAAATGCGATCTGATCGTTTTGATGCCGCCCGGTCGGCAAGCCGCTGACGAGAATCGTGGATTCGGAAAACGACCCGTCCGCGTTTTGCCGCGCCATCGCGACGCGCCCGGTCGTCGAGGCGTACAATTCGCGCGTGTTCGGGCGAAACGCGATGCCGAGCGTCGTCGCGCCAAAGCGCGCGACCGGCGCGGGATCGGCGGCGCCGCCGGCATTGATCGCGAGGATGTCGCCGTTTTGTTGCGCGACATAAAGCCGCTGGTCGGATCCGAACGCGAGCGAACTGGGACGATTCAAGCCGGATGCAAAAACCGTTGCCGCAAACCCGGCGGGCACGCGAATCTCGGAAGCATTCGACGCGCACGCCGTCAATCCGAACGCGATGAAAACCAAAATGAATTTGCTCGTGTTCACCGGCTTCCGCCCGAAATGACAGCCACGAGTTTGACTTGATCCGCGTCTTTCAACACGGCGTCATCCGTTTTCAGTTCACCGTTGACCACGACCAACACTTCTTCCGGGTTCAGCCCGATTTTCTTGATGGCGTCGCGCGCGGTGATGTTGCCTTTCAATTCCCATTTCTTGTCGCGATAAATAATTTCCATTGATCGCTACACGGCTTCGAAATAGCGCGTCCATTCCCACGCGGAGACTTGCAAACGATATTCGTCCCACTCGCGGCGTTTGGCGCGGACAAACGCGCGATAGATATGCTCGCCGAGCGCGTCGCGCACGACGGCATCGTTCTCGAGTTCGCGCAACGCTTCATCGAGCGAGCCGGGCAGAACGCCGATACTGCGTTTTTGCAATTCCTCTTCGTTGAATTCGTACGCGCTCTCTTCGATGGGCGCGGGCGCTTGCAATTTGCGTTCGATGCCGTCGAGTCCGGCGGCGAGCATCGCGGCGACCGCGAGATAAGGATTGCAACTGGGATCAGGGCAACGCAGTTCGATGCGGGTTGATTTTTCCCTGCCCGGCGAATAGCGCGGGATGCGAATGAGTGCGGAGCGATTGATCTGCCCCCAGCAAATGTACACGGGCGCTTCATAACCCGGCACGAGCCGCTTGTACGAATTGACCGTCGGCGCGACGACTGCGGCAAGCGCGCGCGCGTGCGCGAGTTGCCCGGCGAGAAAATTGTACGCGAGCGACGTGAGTTTGTAATTGTCTTTGGCATCGTAGAAAAGATTCGTCTCGCCGGTGGCATCGAACAAACTTTGATGCGTGTGCATGCCCGAACCGTTGATGCCGGCAATCGGCTTGGGCATAAAGACGCCGTACAAATCGTGCGCCTGCGCGACGGCTTTCACGGTGTACTTGAACGTCATCAAATTATCCGCGGCAGTCAGCGCGTCCGAATAGCGAAAATTGATTTCGTGCTGCGCGGTGGCGACTTCGTGATGCCCGCGCTCGACGTCGATCTGCATCGCTTCGAGCGCGAGGATAATGTCTTGACGCACTTCCGACGCGAGATCGCGCGGCGAGAAATCGAAATAGCCGCCGACGTCGTGCGGCACCGGCTGCGCGGAATCGTTTTTGCGAAAGAGGAAAAATTCTGGCTCGGAACTCGTGAAAAAGCGAAAGCCCATTTTTTCCGTTCGCTGAATCACGCGGCGTAACGCGCCGCGCGGGTCGCCGTCGAACGGCGCGCCGTCGGGGCGGTGCGCGTCGCAAATGATGCGCGCCACGCGATGATCGCCCTCCGTCCACGGCAGAACACGGTACGTTCCGACGTCGGGCATCATGAACATATCGCTTTCATGGATGCGCGCAAAACCCTCAATGGACGAGCCGTCGAACCAGATGCCGCGTTCGAGCACCTCGTCGAGTTTGTGGAGCGGGATCGTGATGTTCTTGATCGCGCCCACAATATCCGTGAGTTGCAAACTAATGAACTGCACATTGTCCGCGTGCGCGCGCTCCAATAATGCCTTACTTGCCGTATCCATGATCGGCTCCTTTCTGCTGGGAATGCAGGTCAGAATGGCGACAACCGGAGAAGGCATTCCGCCACTCCGGCTGTTTAAGGCATTGTATCTGAATCTTGGCGCGCGTCAACTACAGGGATACGGAATTACGCATCACGGTTCTTCATCATCAAACATTTGGTCAGCGCCCATGATGAGCAACTCTGCCGTCTGGCATGCGGACGCGTCGTCCGACATTGTGCTCATAATTCATGATTTCCTCTGCGGACTGACCGTTGCGACTGAGGAATTCGAAATCGTCGTCGCTGAACACGGGAGTGTCTTGGGCATTGAGCAGTCCAAGAATATAACGCGCAAAGGCAGTCCGGGTCGTGACAAGATCGCGCGGCAATCGAATCTTGCTTTTACGATTGCACAGGAGCGCGGTGAGGATTTTTGTCTTGGCTTGTTCTGCGCCGATACGCTGGAGCGGTGTGCCGCGTTCTCCCCAGCGCTTGATGAGCTTTCTGTCAGCATCGTCGGGAGAGTAGGGTGGAAAGAGGGTAATGTCTTTCACCGCGCCGTCCCACGGCGGATTAAAATCAATCAGGAAATTCATTCCTTGCACGCGGTTACGCTTGGGATTGTAAAAGGAAAAAACAAATACAGCCGACTGCGACTCATCGGTAAGATGGTAGGCTTGATAAAAAATATCTTGCGGCGTCGGAATCAACGCCTGCCCATCAATGCCATTCGCCTTCAGCCATATCAGCGCCTGCTTCTGCGACTCGCCATCCAACGATTGTGCGGCGATCATTTTTTGCAGGGTTGCCAAGTGACCCCGCTCGCGCATCCAAATCGGCAGAATCGAATCGAGATGCGCGCGGACGTGCGCGGATGCCGCAATATACGCGCTCGTCAGCGTTTGCAGAAAGATTGGCGTAACAGCCGATCCGCGTGCCACAGTCCATCCAAGCGCGGGCGAAGTAACGCAGCGGGTGAGAGATTCGGCGCGGATCGCTTTTTGTCTCTTTTGCTCATCGTTTGCCCTCCCAACGACTCGCTGGATTATAAACGACACATTCGAAGATAGCAATAGTTTTCAGAAACAACGGCTATTTGCAATTTGGCACAACTCCACTTATACTATCTCTCGTTGAAGCAAGTCAATCCCTGCACCTTAGCCGTCGAGAGCGGCGGCTTTTTTGCTATTTGTCGCGTGGCGCGATCGGTTTGCTACGCGCGCGGAGGAGATGAGACGCAGAAGTAAATTTTCAAATCCATTTTTGCCGTCGAATAATCGGACGGCACCGACTGTTTCTCAAACGCCCTGCGCAAGGGTACTCTTTCGAAAGGTGCACAGAATGGAATCTAAATTGTACGTCGGCAACTTGGCGTATCACGTCACGGAGCATCAACTGCGTGAACTGTTCAGCCAAGCCGGCGAGATCAAAGAAATCACGCTGATCCTCGATCGCCAATCCGGGCAATCCAAGGGCTTTGGCTTTGTCGAAATGACGACGCAAGCCGATGCCGAAAAAGCGATCCAGATGTTCAACGAGCATGAGCTCGAGGGACGCAAACTGACCGTGAACATCGCGCGTCCGCGTGAAGAACGCGGCGCTGGCGGCGGCGGCGGATTCCGCGGCGGTGGTCGTGGCGGCGGCGGCGGTGGTCGTGGCGGCGGCGGCGGTGGATTCGACCGCGGCGGCGGTGGTGGCGGCGGACGCCGACGCTTCTAAAAATAAATCGAATGAACGGATGGTCGCGGCAGAAATTCTGCCGCGACTATTTTTGTACGGCTCGTGCAAAGTCGATTGACACGATGGGTAGAAGGCAGCCGCGCTGCCGTTTTGCTCACGCCCA
>JACQGS010000076.1 GCA_016199405.1 Chloroflexota bacterium
ACTGCATGTGCGGTAGCAATCCGCGGCGACAAGGTGCCCTCATTGTTACCCGAATCATCAACCACCTGAACGGATACGTTCTCTGATAGAATTGGATCGCCAGAACCAATTCGGCACAGGAGGACTTTGTCTCATGGCAATTATCACCCTTCGGCTCACCGCTGTCAATTCGCATCCGGAAGATCGTCCAACGCATTGTCACTATTGCGGACATGCGCTTCTGCAGAAATGGGGCACGGTCGCCAAGCCCATCCGTGATTCCCAAATGAAGAAAGTTTTCGTGCATCGCTATTTCTGCATCTACTGTGAACGCACCTTCCGACATTATACCAGCGGGATTGAACGTGCCGATCAAAGTCTGCGGCTGCAACAATTGGCGGCGCTCTGCTGGCAATTTGGATTCAGCACCCGCCATGTGAGCGGGTTGTTCGGTGCGTTTGGGATTTCGCTTGCGCATATGAGCGTATGGCGCGATGTACAAAAGCAAGCGGCGGCACTTGGCCAGAAACCTCCGCGTCCGCCGATGCGCGTGCTGGGACTGGATGGCGTGTATGGACGCGTGGCCGGGCAACCGTACGCGGCGACGGTTGCCGTAGATGTCGGGAATGACCAGTTGATTTCTCTCGCCGCGATTGATGAACACTCGATCGAGCAAGTCGTCGAGTGGCTGAAACCCATCGTCGCAGAACTTGGCATCGAGGTCTTGGTCAGCGATGATCTGGCAGAAGCCGCGCAAGTGGCGGAACAACTGGGGCTGCACCATCAAGTCTGTCAGTTTCATTTGATCCGCTGGGTCGAACGCGCGGTGCGCGAGTTGCGCGGAGAAATTCAAATCGAATGGCACGCGGCGTTGGAGCGCATTCGCCAATTGGTGAAAGAGTTACCCGCGACGGGTCAGACGGAATTGTTTGCGCTCTACGAACAGTTGCCGGTTGAGCGCAAACGGCGCGGAGCGCGGGCGAGTCCGATGTATCGCTTGCGGCAGTTGGTGTTGCGTTTGAGTGAGCATTGGAACAAGTATCGGTTGTATCAAGAACGGGCAGACGTACCGCGCACGAACAATCGGACCGAGCAAGCGATTGGACGCTGGCGGACGCGCAGTCGGAGTGTGCGCGGGTTCAAGAGTGCGGGCGGATTGCAGTCCGCGTTCTGGGTGTGTGCCAACGGAAGCATTTGAGAAGAGCGCGTTACAGGGAAGTCTATCTGTTTTCAAATTCACCTACCGTGTGTGTGACAGTGACACTTGCCTTGTTTTTTGACAGCCCCTCTGCGCGGTGCTATGATTTGCGGCAGAGTATCAACGGAAGCATCAGGCATTGTTTCGGATGGAAAGAAGTCAGACGACCATCGGAGGTGTCACTCGGTGGTCGTTTTTGTTTCGCAAGACGGGCATATTTCGCGTATGCGTGGCTCTTCGGCTACCAAACGTAGTGGTTTGGTTTCGTTTCATTTCCTGCACCTTAAATCTCGTGCAAGACCAGCAAACCACTTGACAGGTATGAAATGGTGTGTAATAATGCCTCCAGTGGTAGAATGTGGGTCAAAGTGGGTGAGAAATGCTAGTATGAACGCTTGTTCTATAGTGAAGTGGGAGAAATTCTTAGGTGATGTTTTTAGGGACACACACGCACTCCATTGATGAAAAAGGGCGGCTGACGCTACCCGCGAAATGGCGGGAGGAACTCGCGGGCGGCGTGACGATTACGCGCGGTCTCGATGAGTGCCTTTTTGTTTTTCCAAAAGATGAATTTGCCGTGATCGCGCGCGAGCTCGATGTGAAAATGCTCCAAGCTTCCGACTCACGCAATTGGGCGCGGTATGTCGCGGGGATGGCGGCAGAGTCCGACATTGACAAACAGGGTCGCGTTCTGATTCCGCAAAATTTGCGCGGGTTTGCAGGTTTGGACGGCGAGGTGGTGGTTGTGGGTGTCGTGAGTCGCATTGAAGTCTGGCATCCGGAAAAATACGCGGCGATTAACAAGACGGTCGAGTCGGACGTGAACTCAGTCGCCGAACGATTAGGGCAAGCGATTCAGGGCGCGAAAGTAGATAAATAATTTTGGCAGAACGTCCGCACATTTCGGTTCTGGCGCAAGAGGTTCTCGATTTGCTCGCGCCGCGCGCCGGCAGTCGCTACATCGACGCGACGCTTGGCGCGGGCGGGCACGCGGCGGAAATCCTGAACGCCTCGGCTCCCAACGGACGATTACTCGGCTTGGATGCCGACCCGCAGGCGATTCCCATCGCGGCAGAACGGTTGAAGGAATTCGGTGACCGGGTAAGTTTGCAGCAAACCAATTTCGAAAATCTGATGAGCGTTGCGAAAACGGCTGGCTTTATTCCGGCAGAGGGTATTTTATTCGATCTGGGGCTTTCGTCAATGCAGTTGAACGATGCCGCGCGTGGGTTTTCTTTTTTGGGCGAGGGCGCACTTGATATGCGCTTCGACCCGCGGGGAGAAACCAACGCGGCGGATTTGGTCAATGAATTGCCGGAAGCGGAATTGGCGGATTTGATTTACGAATACGGCGAGGAGCGCGCCTCGCGGCGCATTGCGCGCGCGATTGTGTACAGTCGTCCGATTTCAACTGCCGCGCAACTCGCCGCCGTGATCGAGCGGGCGATGCGGCGGCGCGGGCGATTGCATCCGGCGACGCGCACCTTTCAAGCCTTGCGCATTGCCGTGAATCGCGAATTAGAAACCTTGCCCGCCGCGCTGAAGCAAGCTGTCGAAATCCTTGCGCCGCAGGGCAGAGTCGTCGTGATTACCTTTCATTCATTAGAAGATCGCATCGTCAAGAATTTTTTTCGGAACGAGAACGTGTTGCGCGTCCTCGCCAAGCATCCGCTCCGCGCCGCCCGCGCGGAAATGCTTGCCAATCCGCGCAGCCGCAGCGCGAAATTACGCGCGGCAGAGAAGGTGAACGATGTCGCCTAAATTGAATTTTTCGGTTGTTCGGTTTCGCTTGCCCCTCATCACGATCCTCGCGGTCATGCTGATGGGGGGAATGTATGCGGTCGTCAATACGCAAATCACGTTGACGGGGCAGCGCGTCTTGGATCTGCAAAATCGTTTGGAACGGCTCAGCCGCGAAAATCAAGAATTGGATTTGGAACTCGCGAAAGCCAAGTCGTTTGAGCGGATCGAGCCGCGCGCCCGCGCATTGGGTTTGCGTCCCATCGCGCCGACGCAAACGACCTATTTGGTGGTGAAAAACATTCCGGCGAGTCCGCCGGTTCAACCCATCCAGCCCAATTTTTCTGAGCCGAGCCGCTCGGTCGGTTTCTTGGCTGATTTGGAAGACCTGTTATCGCGCGTTGGACTGGCGCCGGGAAATAACGCGGCGGAAGCCGGCACGAATCCATAAGAGGTTGCTTTAAGCGGGGTGGTAGCCCAGCCGCGCTGGGCGTCTGGAGCGGGCAGCGCGGCTGCCCTTCCACCCTTTTCAGACAAACCCTAAACGCAAAAATGCCGCGCGATTTGATCGCGTGCAGATCGGAACTAGACCATATGGCAGCTCAATCGCTTCCTCGAATTCAGTTACGCATGCGGCTCTTGCAAGGTCTGATTCTCGCGATCGGACTTGCGTTGGGCGCGCGCGTTTTTTATTGGCAGATCTTGCAATGGGACGTTCTGAGCCAGCGCGCGCTGGATCAGCAATTGAATGAAGCGCCACTCCACGCGCGGCGCGGCGACATCAAAACGAGCGATGGGCTAATCCTCGCGCGTGAAACCTATTTATACACGATCCAAATGCCGCCCCCGCGCATCAGCACGCCCGAGCAAATTCGAGAATTAGCCAAAACGCTCGCGCCGGCGTTGAAACAATCGTATGATGCCGTGCTTGCCAAATTAACGTCGAAAGAAAAGATTGTTATCCTTGCCAAAGACGCGCCGGTTTCGGTGGGGGAAGCCGTGCGGGAAATCAAAGAGCGCCAAAATTTGTGGACGATGGAAATTACGGCGCGCCCGGCGCGGTTTTATCCACTCGGCGCTTTCGCCGCGCCGCTGATCGGATTTGTGAATGTGCCGGGAAGCGCGGCGTACGGGATCGAAAAGGCGAAAGATGTTGAATTGCGCGGCATCGACGGCACGAAAGGTGGAATCTGGAACGCGTTGCGTTTGGATCGCATTCCGATCGAGTTGCCGGCGGATAAACCGGCGACGAACGGCGCGGACATTACGCTCACGCTCAACAGCCGCGCGCAGCGAATCACCGAAACCGAATTGGAAAAAGCCGTGCGAGATTCGCGCGGCGTCTCCGGCTCGATCGTTGTCCTCGAGCCAAAAACGGGACGCGTGCTCGCGATGGCGAGTTATCCCACCGCCGACCTGAACGCGTTTAGCGATCCAGCGAACCGATCCAAGTACATCAATCCCGCGATTAGTTCGATCTACGAACCCGGCTCGACTTTCAAAGTGATGACGATTGCGTGCGCGCTCGACGCGGGAACGATCTCGTGGAATTCGGCATTCGATGACAATGGGACTTTGTATGTGGGGGGACGGGAGATTCACAATCACGACAATCTCGCCCCGGGGCGGGTCTCGCTCGGCGACGTTTTCAAAATGTCCCTGAATGTCGAAGCGGCAAAAATCAGTGTGGGTCTAGGCGCGGAGCGATTCTATCAATGCATCCGGAATTTTGGTTTGGGCGCGCCCACGCGCATCGAATTGGCGTCCGAAGTCGCTGGCGATATGAAGAGCGTTGGTGATGGTCGCTGGCACGATATTGATCTTGCCACTAATGCGTTTGGGCAAGGGATCGCGGTCACGCCGCTGCAATTGGCGACGGCGATGGCGGCGGTCGCGAATCAGGGCAAATTGATGCGACCGTACATCATTCAAGAGATCCGACAATCCAACGGAAATATTATCCAGACCAAACCGGAATTTGTGCGCCAAGCCATTCGCGCGAACACGGCAACCCAGATTACCGAATTGCTGGCACAGTCGATTGGCGCGGAATCGACGAACAAAGCGCTCGTGCCGGGCTATCGCGTCGCCGGCAAAACCGGCACCGCATCGATCCCGATTCCGGGCGGATTCGACGCCAACGCGACAATTGCCTCGTTCGCGGGGTTTTTGCCGGTGGATGATCCACGCTTGGTCATTTTGGTCAAGATCGACAAACCGCAAACCTCCGAATGGGGATCGCAAATTGCCTCGCCGGTTTTTTCGTCGCTGGCAAAGCAATTGGTCACCGTGTTCGGCATTCCGCCGGATGATGTGCGCGTGCGCTTGAGCAAGTAGGGCGATGTTGACGCTTGCCGATGTTTTTCATGCCTTGACCGGCGCGCGTCTAGAAAAATTTGAACGCGTCGCGATTCTGAATGTCGTGATTGATTCGCGGCAGGCGCGCGCGGGTTCGCTTTTTATCGCCTTGCAAGGCGAAACGCGCGATGGTCATGCGTTCATTGGTGAGGCGTTTGAGCGGGGCGCGGTGGCGGCGATTGCCGAGCCACGCGCGCACGAGCAGGGGCTAGGTCCGCGTGTGCATTGGGTCCAAACGACCGGTGTCGCCGGGTTGCAACCTAGCCCCGCGCTCGAACCTCCAATCGTATTCGTCGCGCCGTCGAGCGTGGCGGCATTGCAAAAACTCGCCGCGGCATGGCGGCGAAAATTTCCGCAATGCAAAACGATCGGCATTACCGGCAGTATCGGCAAAAGCTCGACCAAAGAATTGATCGCGGCGGTTTTGCAGCGGCGTTTTGTGACGCTCAAGAGTGAAGGAAATTTGAACAACGAAATCGGCCTCCCGCTTTCGGTTTTGCAAATGAATGCATCGCACCAACGCGCCGTGTTGGAGATGGGGATGTACGCGCGCGGCGAGATCAAGACCTTGTGCGAGATTGCGACGCCAACCATCGGCGTGGTGACGAATGTCGGTCCGAGTCATTTAGAGCGACTCGGCAGCATCGAACGCATCGCGCAAGCAAAAAGCGAATTGGTGGAGGCGTTGCCGGCAGACGGCGTCGCGATTCTGAACGGAGATGATGCGCGCGTGCGGGCGATGGCAGCACAGACGCGGGCGCGCGTGTTTTATTACGGACTCGAACCTCACTGTGACCTATGGGCGGACGAAATTGAAAGTTTAGGGCTAAATGGAATCGCGCTTACCTTGCATCGCAACAACGAGCATCTGCACGCGCGCGTGCCGCTCTTGGGTCGGCATAGCGTTCATACGGCGCTCGCCGCCGCGAGCGTTGGCATGGCGGAAAGTTTAGCGTGGGACGAAATTCTGAAAGGGCTGGCGGATCCTTCCGCGCAGTTGCGCTTGATCGCCGCGCCGGCAGAAAATGGCGCGACGATCTTGGATGACACATATAACGCGAGTCCGACATCTTCGCTCGCGGCGTTGAATTTGATTGCGGAACTTGCCGGGCGCAAGATTGTCGTCTTGGGTGAAATGCTTGAGCTGGGTGCGTTGGGAGAAGAGGGGCATACGCGCGTGGGCGGGCGCGCGGCGCGGATCGCGCAGATTTTGATCGTGGTTGGAGCGCGTGCGCGGTGGATCGCGCAAGGCGCGCGCGCGGCGGGCATGGCATCGGCAAATATTTTTTTTGCGGAGACGAATCAGCAAGCCATCGATCGCTTGCGCGGAATGATGCGCGCTGGGGATTTGGTTCTGGTGAAAGGATCGCGCGGCGCGCGGATGGAAGAGATCGTCGCGGCGCTGGCACTGCCGAGTGAAGCGGGCGGAAAGGGCGGATGGCGTACCCACTCACCTTAGGCACAATCGCATTTTTGTTCGCCGTCGTGTTTGGCAGTCCGCTGATCCGCTGGCTCAAGGCGCACGGCATTGGCAAAAAAATTCGGATCGAAGAACCGAGCGGGCATAGCACAAAAACCGGAACGCCGACGATGGGCGGCATTATGATTTTGTTGCCGGTCGTCGCACTGACGATTGTGCTGAATATTGCGAACTTGATGGGCAACACGTTGATTGGGCGTTCGGTGCTTGTCCCGATGGCAACGCTGGTCACGTTTGGAATTCTCGGCGCGTTGGATGACATTGCCGGCTTGCGTGGGAGCAACGGACATGGGATGGGGTTGAGTGGACGCCAAAAATTTTTGGTTCAAACGTTGCTCGCCGTGGCGTTTGCGTTTTTTCTGCGCTTTGGTCTGAATCTGCGGAGCGTCGCGATTCCGACGGTCGTCGAAAAAATTGATCTGGGGATTTTCTACGTGCCGATTGCGATGTTCGTCATCGTCGGTTTTTCCAACGCCGTGAATCTGACCGACGGCTTGGACAGTCTCGCCGGTTGGACATCGGCAATTGCGTTTGCGTGTTATGGCATGATCGCCTATTTGCAAGGGCAAGCGTATCTGGCGGTCTTTTGCTATACGGTCGTCGGCGCGTTGCTCGCGTTCTTGTGGTACAACGCGCACCCGGCGGAATTATTTATGGGCGATACGGGCTCGCTGGCTTTGGGTGCGACGTTGGGCGTCGTTGCGCTGATGACCGGGCAGTGGTTACTCCTGCCGCTCATCGGAATTGTTTTTGTCGCAGAGACGGCTTCGGTCATTTTGCAAGTATCGTATTTCAAATTGACGAAAGGCAAACGCATTTTCAAGTCCACGCCGTTCCATTTGCACTTCGAATTACTCGGCTGGAGTGAGACGCAAGTGGTGCAGAGATTTTGGCTGGCGGGATTGCTCGCGGGGATGTTGGGAATTGCGCTGTCGCTGCTGTAGGTCGCAAGTCACAGGTCGCAATTAGCCAATGCCTGTGATAGATGAGACCTGAGACTTGAGACATGCAACTTGATGGCAAACGCGTTTTGGTAATGGGATTGGGTGTCCATGGCGGCGGGGTCGGTGTTGTGAAATGGCTTGTGAAGCAAGGCGCGCGCGTAACGATCACCGACCTCAAAGCAAGGATTGAACTCGAATCATCGCTCGATCAATTGCGCGGTTTGCCGGCAGAGTTTGTTTTGGGTGAGCATCGCGAAGCCGATTTTGCAAACGCCGAATTGATCGTCCGCAATCCGGCGGTGCCGCGGGAATCGAAATGGCTCAAACTTGCGCGGGCGCGCGGCATTCCGATTGAGATGGAAATGGGTTTATTTTTCGCGCAACTGCCGCGCGGCGGCGCGCAGGTGATCGGAATTACCGGCACGAAAGGGAAAACGACGACGACCTTGATGGTCGGCGCGATGTTGAAGGCAACGAACTCGAAAACGGTGGTCGCCGGAAATCTGCGCGTATCGGCGTTAGAATTTTTGGATCAGATCGATGAAACGACGCCGGTCGTGCTGGAACTTTCGAGTTGGCAGTTGGAAGGGCTGGAGCCGCACGCGGCAAGCCCGCGCATCGCGGGGATCACGAACATTTATCCCGATCATCTCAACCGCTATCGCGACATGAACGATTATGCGCGCGCTAAAGCCGCGATCTTTCGATTCCAACAGCCCAGCGATTTTGTCGTTTTGAACTTTGACAATCGTATCTCGACGCATTTGCCGCGCGGCTTCGCGCGCGTGGTTTGGACAAGCGCGCGGGGTTCATTGCGCGAAGGGGCATACCGCGACGGCGACGCGCTGATGTGGAAGTGGGACGGCATGCGCGAAAAGATTCTTGACTTGGGCGAATTCAAACTGCCGGGCGAGCACAACATTGCGAATGCGCTGACGGCAATTGCCGTTGCGAAATCGTGGGGCGTTCCGGCAGAAATAATCGCCAGCGCGCTCGCAAATTTTCGCGGCGTCGAGCATCGGCAAGAATTGGTCGCAGAAATTGGCGGCGTCCGCTTCATCAACGACACGACCGCTACCGCACCGGCTGCGACAATCGCGGCAATCGAAACTTTTCAGCCAACGGCGCGTCGGATCGTGCTGATTGCCGGCGGCGCAGACAAAGAGCTCGATTTCATCGAGATGGCGCGTGTGATCGCGCACAAGGTCGCGCATTTGATTTTGCTCGAAGGGTCGGCGACGGAAAAAATTGTGGAGGCGGTCGAGCGCGTCGGCGCGGGTGCGTTACTACGCGGGCGGTTCGATACGATGCGCGCGGCGGTGGATCGAGCGCGCGAAATCGCGCAAGCCGGCGACGTGGTGTTGCTGTCGCCGGGCTGCGCGAGTTTTGGAATGTTCGCGAACGAATTTGAACGGGGCGATGAGTTCAAGAAATGGGTCCGGGAAAATAAGGAGGCGCGATGACGATGCGCGAAGGGCACCTGAGAGCGGAAACGCCGGCGATTGAATTGCCGCGCATGGATTTTCTGTTGCTGTCCATCGTCATTATCCTACTGACGATCGGCGTGTTGATGATCTGGAGTATCACGCTTCCCATCAACACCGGCAATGGTCGCGATCCATTCGCCGACGTGATGAAGCAAACTGGCTTTGCCGTTATTGGTCTCATCGCGATGTTCGTCGCGATGCGAATCAATTATCGAATGTGGGACCGCGTGGCTCTCTGGATGTTTGTGGGGACGATCCCGGTTTTGATCGCGGTATTGTTTATGGATCCGGTCAATGGCGCGCGGCGTTGGTTTAACTTTCTCGGCGAAGGGACGATTCAGCCGGGCGAGATTGCGAAATTCACGTTCATCGTTTACATCGCCAAGTGGCTTTCTTCCAAGGGCGAAAAACTCAGGCAACTAACTTACGGATTGATTCCGTTTGCGGTGTTGGTCGGTTTTGTTGACGGGTTGATTGTGCTTCAGCCGAACTTGAGCACCGCGATCATCATCGGGGTGTGCGCGGTCACGATGTTTTTTGTCGCGGGCGCGGACATCATCCAATTTCTTTTGTTGATTGCCGGCGGCGGCATCACCGTGGTGCTCGTCGTCGCGCGCACGCCGTATTTGGCGGAGCGCATCTTTGGCTATTTGCGCGACCCGA
>JACQGS010000077.1 GCA_016199405.1 Chloroflexota bacterium
CTCTGAGAGCCAGAGGTCTTTTTGGAAATTCAGAACGCGACCTAGTGATACATGTTTTGCAAGAGGCGGAGTTTTCAATTGGAGACCAACAAAAATTTCACAGACTTGTAAGGAATAGCCGCGACGCAAAAGATAAACTGGTGAAAGCAGAAAGAAAATTGGAGAAGCGTAACATGGAATTACTGGCTGTATTGAAACGAGCTAATCAGAGCAAATCGATTGACAACAAACTCCGTTTCATTTCATCACGCATTGCCAATGTGCTGAGGACGACAGAGCAGAACCACCGCGTTCGCCAAGTTCGAGCATACATTGAAAAGAATATTCTCGCTGAGATTGCGTAATCGGGCGCGTTCAGCAGAAATGTCTTGTATCAAGACGGATTGAAGTAATGTATTGAGTTCTTGCGAGAATCAAAGAAAAGAAAAAAATAATGCGGGCGGCTCATCTCACGATGACCGCCCGTTTTTTCTTTCCTGCGAGTCAGACTATCCGACCCTCCGTCGCCTAGAACTTTTCCCACCGCCCCTTCAACTTCTCCATGATCTGCGGCAGCGAAGTGTATTCCATTTCTTCGAGCGGCAGACGATGCGGCTCAAACGGACCGTGCCGGCGCAAATGATCCGCGACAACGTTCGCATCGCGGCGCGCTTCGTCCCACGACGGATCGTCGAACATGTCGCGCGGACCGACGAGTTTGCCGTCCGCGAGCTGAAAGCCCAAGCAGATCACGCGCGGCGGTCCATCAAAGCGCGACGGATTCGCGTCCTTTTGTCCGACCGGCATCAATGGACCGTAGTGCGAGCCGCGCATCCAGCCCTCGATAATCCACGGATAGCGGAACGGTTCTAGCACTTCGCCGACCGCCGGGTAGTTTTGTTGCGAGCGCACAATCATTACCGGATCGTCTTTGCCCACATATTTGCCGGCGATCAGCGACAAGCGCTCGGTCGAGGTCACCGCGCCGATCGTATCGTCTTGGCGCGAAAAAACGTGCTTGACCGTGAACCGGCTTGGTGTGCCGATGAACATCAACATACTGTAGATTTCTTCGGGGCAATCGAAGAAAATTCGCTTGTGCTCGCGAATGTCCTGCACTTCAAAGCGAAAGCCCTTTTGCAGGGACGGCGCGATCACGAGCCCCGCGGTGTTGAACGGGTCGACGAACATCTTGTACAGCGGCAAATTCCACGAGCCCGCGGAGGTTTTGTCCGCCATAAAAATCAGGATCGGCTCGGAGGTGCGCTCGTCAATTTCCATTTCGGCGGTACCGGGTCCCATTCCGCGCACATTCCCGGAAAACGCGTCCGAAAGCAAATCCTGACCCGCGCCGTACAATTTCAATTTCTTGGACACCTCGTTCGTTGCCTTGGTGAAGGCGTCCCACGCCACTTTGTGGATTTTCTCGCTGTCCACGCCGAACGTATGCGTCATGATCAATTGCAGGTCGTCGCCGCAAAAGGTGACGCAATGATCGATCAGCAAGCCGGATTTTTTGGCGGCTTCGAGCGATCCGCGCGCGTTATCCATCAAATCCGGATGGATGGACGAGTGTCCCACCCAACCGCCAATGTCCGCCTTGATCACGGAGATTGTAATTTTTGCCATCTGTGCTCCTTTGTGAGAATTTGAATATAACCGCAAGACGCGCAGAGCGCGCAGAAAACACGCGCTCTTCGCGTCTGCGCGTGCTGTGCGCCTTTGCGGTGAACGAATTTGGTGTTAGCCGAATGCGATTGCCCGCAATGCCGGCAAGATGATTTTCGCGCGATTCTGCGCGCGCCGTTCCAACTCGGTCGGCAGATTTCCAGTCCGCGCGGCAAACGCCTCTAGCTCGGCGATGCTTTCGCGGGCGCGTTCGCGGGCATGTTCTGGGTTCAACGCTTTGTTGCCTTGCAATTTCATCGGACCCTCGCGCCCGCCTTCCGGAAAATGCCAGTTCTTTAAGCCGAGCCAACACTCCGCGCGGAAAAGCAAAAAGCCAATTGGCGTGGTCAACAACGGCAGGTTCGCTTTCAGTCCTTGGCGCGTCTCCAGCGTGATCGCGCCTTCGCCGTGATACGATTCGTACGCCAGCCACAAGATTCCGCCGGCGGGAATGAGCGCGCCCAGTTTTTGCGCCAATTGCTCTGCCAGCTCCATCGTCACGATGGCTGACTTTTCACTGCTGAGTGCTGACTGCTTACTGATAACTGGTGACTGATCACTGATCACTGATAACTGATCACGGGTGACGGCATTCTCCACAAACTCCCCATCGATCCACCCAGTCACGTGAATTGACGGTCGCCCCGCATTGTAGAGTCCGCGAAAGACGGGCGCATCGCTGCGTTGGTTATTTGTGTCGAGCAAATAGATGCCAAAACTAAATTGGTCGAAAAATCTTTTCCGACCAATCGGCTCGATGCGCAAGCGGTAGCCGGCAATCGTTTGGTTGTTAAGCGAGTCAAGCATTGTTCAAGATGCCAGACAACAGATGAGACCACGACTTCATTGTCTGTGGTCTGTGCTCGGTTCTCGGTTGTCGGCTATCTTCTCTACGGCATCGTGGTTAATTGGAAAGTGACACGAAAGTTGACGTGGGCTTTGTGCGCAAAAACATTGGGGAGTCCGCACATGCACATCCCGGCGACCGTGTCACTGGGATATTGATCTTCGATGACCACGGAGTACCCGTCTCCAAACATGGGGAAGTTGAAATTACAGTCGCAGACGAGATCATTGATTTTTTCCGATAAATATTCGGCGGGAGAACCCTCTCCGATCAAATGTAATTTTTTCCCTTCGACGCGCTTGCCGTTTTCGTCTTGAACTTTGACGTAGATGGTGTGATCGTCCGACCGTTCCCAGCGGACGCTCACCGCGCGCCAAAATTTCTGTCCTGACGCAACCTGCACCGCGCTAATTCGAACGTTCTGCAAATCTGGATACTGTACTGGATCGGAACCACTCCCGATTCGCGAATCCCAATCAATCGGAGGCAATGTTGCTTTGGGCGCCGCCGGCGCCGCCGCGACCGGCGCGACGGTTGGCACGCGCGTCGCGATGGCAGCGGGACGCGTGGGCGCGCGAGTTGCGGTGGGCTTGGGCAAAGGAGTTGAAGTCGGCTCGCCTTTTGCGACTTTTTCGACGCCGCCATTATCGCCGGGGGCGCGCGTCGCGTTCGCTTTGCTCGCGCCGGTCGCCGCGTTGGGATTGGAGAAACCTAAACCGGCGACGGCGGTCACCGCCGTGAACGCGGTGAACGGCAGCGTGATAAAAAACATCCACGCGACCAAAGACCCCAGCGCCGCCATTCTAAATTTCGCGCCTAAACTCAAACCGGCGAGCCATCCGCCCAATTCACTGCCAAGCGAATTGCCGGTCGGTGGACGCCGGCGCATAACGGTCGAGCCGTTGAAATCCGCGCGGGAGTTCAATGACGCGCCACCATTTGCATCTTGCGCCGGGCGACGCGCGACTGCTGATCCGAAACCGGGTGAATTGGCTTGGCGCGGCATAACGCCCGACCCAAATCCTTGCGGATTCAGGCGCGGCATCACCGTCGAACCATTCGATTGTAAATTGGGACGCGGCGTAACGGTGGAATTCGATTGTGTTTGATTCTTTTGCGGAGGGCGCGGCGTTACGCCCGAATTCGATGGAGTCGGATTTTGTTGCGGCACCCGCGGTCTCACGCCGGAGCCGAATTGACTGGGTTGTGGTCGGGGATTTGGAATCGGGCGCGCGCCGGAGGGCGGACGCTGAATGCGTTGCGTGCCGGAGGGATTGGTCGCGGGGCGCGGCATCACTCTCGAACCGCCGGGAATGTTGGGGCGGCGCGAAGGCGGCGGCGTGAGCCGTTGCGAATCGGACAATTTGCTCGCCATCATGCGCGTGATCGTCACTGCCAGCGTCGGCAACGCTTCCAACATCGCGTCGAAATCATTTTTCGCAATCGTCCACAATTCAATTTCACCAATCGCTTGCGCCGTCGCGGTGTAAACGCTATTTTGCACGATCGCTTGTTCGCCGAACGTTTCGCCCGGCACGAGAATATCCAACAACACCGGCTCGCCGCGCGGACCCGCACCCATCAATTTCACTTCACCGCGTTCGATCAAATACAAATTTTGCGCGGGTTGACCGGCGAAGCAGACGACTTCGCCGGAGCGGAAACGCACGCCGCGCACTTTTTTGGAAATCTGACGCAATTCGCTCGACGCGAGCGGCGAAAAAAGCTGAATGCGTTTCAAATGCCGCTCGACGAAATCACTTTCGCGCGAGCCCAACTTTTCCGTGATCGCGCGCCCCAGCGACGCGCTGATCTCGGGATACTGCACCATCAAATCATCAAAGTCGGTCTTGTAGAGGACCCACACCGTCGCGTCGCTCGCCGCGCGCGCACATTCCGCGCGCGTGCGCCCGGTGAGCAGCGCCATTTCGCCAAACGAATCGCCGCTGCGTAATTTTTCCAGCAGTTGCGCGTCGGTGAACGTGCTGTCGAATAATTTTACGTCGCCGGCTTCGACGATATAGAGCGCATCGCCGGGCGTGCCGTCGGCATAAACGATTTCGCCAGAGGGAAAGTGACGCAGGACGAGGCGCGAGGCAATCGCGGTCAGCGCTTCGGTCGGCACGTCGGAAAAAAGCGCGAGCGTGCGCATACGATCCATCGCGTCGGCTTGATCGCCGGGACCGAGCGCTTCCGCGAGCGCGCGGCTGAACGCGAGTTTGATCGCGGGGCGCGTGCGAATGAGATCGTGATACGCGTTGCGCGTCAAGAGCCACACGCTGACGTCCGTGATCGCGCGCGCGTTGAAAGGGTAGGGCTTGCCGGTGATGAGCGCGGTGTGTCCAAACAGCGCGCCCGGCTGCATTTCTTCAAACGATTCGCCTTCCGACGAATCGGTGATGAGCCGGACCCCGCCTTCTTCGATAATGAAAACCGCTTCGCCGGGTTGATCGGCTTCGACGATCACATCGCCGCGCGTAAACGATCGAAAATCCAATTGCTTGGCAATCGCGCGCAGATCGTCTTCCGAAAGTCCGCTGAGCAGTTCGATATTGCGCAAGCGTTGCTGGACGAGATAACTTTCCAAAAACGGCGTGCGCATTCCGAGCGTCGCGCTGAATTTCAAGCCGATGCCAGGGTTTTGCGAGATAAGGTCTTCGATGTCGGTGCGGGAAAGCGAGAGGAGTTGCGTATTCGCGGCGGAGCGCGCGGTGGTGGAGTACGGTCGCGCGAGCAACGTGTCCACTTCGCCGAGCAAACTGCCGGCGCCGAGATTCGCGAGCGTATTGCTTTTCCCGGCGGCGGTCTCTTCCAATTTGACCCAGCCATTGGTGATAACAAATAACGCATCGCTGGGTCTGCCGACAGAAAAAATTATTTCATTGGTCGAGACCTGGCGGCGGCGCAGGCGCGGCAGGACCAATTCGCGCTCTTCCTCCGACAGGCGGAGAAAAAGTGGGACTTGATCGATCGGTTGTGGAATCACTCTGGTGTTGCCTCCGTGATTTCACCGCACAGCATTGATACGGTTCTTGCGGGTATCCGCCCAGCCGCGCTGGGCGGACAGCGCGGCTGCCCGCGCTACCCACTCATTTCTGTCGAAAAACAATTTTCCATCCGCGCGGCGTTGCGCCGCGATCGGTCTTGCAATTTGCCGGCGCAGTCCCAACGATCAGATCGGTCGCGCTTTCGCCGGCGGCGTTCTGTATATTGCTTTGGTATGTGCCGGGCGCCGCGTCGAAATCCGCATAGCCCGGTCCCTGCTCCGGCTTCAAACCGGTGACGACCACTTCTTCGCCGCTCTCCCACCGAATTTCAATCGCGATGTTCGGTAGGTCGCGCCCTTGCGCGTCGCGCACGAAAAATCTCAGACGCGCGTCACCCGGCTCATCGGTGCACGTCAACACGCTTTTCTCGGCGACGCGGTACGTGATCGCGTTCGGCGTCGGCGCCGCGTTCGCCGAAATCGCCGGCGGCTCCGGCGTCGGCGCGCGGACGAATTCAGTCGCTGAAATATTCAGTCCAAGGTCTTGCGCCAGCGCGACGATGGCGTTGGTTTGCCGCGCCGGCGAATTGGGCTGGACGAGCAACTGGTTCAGGGCAGCAGTCGGATTCGCGAATTTTAGTTGCGCCAGCTGCGCGCGCGCGGCGTCGAGATTTCCGTCCAATTCGTACCCGGCGCCGATCATGCGGACATAATCGTCTTTGTAGCTCGAGCGCAAATCGCTGGGATCGGCATTGATAAACTCGACGGGCCACAACCCCCATGCGATTGTTAGTCCAGTCGCGATGCCGAACGCGAGACTCACCATGAATACAAGCGCAATCGTGGATCCGCGAACCGTTCGCGTTTCTCGCAAATTCAATTTCCTCGGCTGGCTCCGGCAATGCGATCCCGGAGCGAATCAAATGCGAATGCCGGCAGGGCGCGGCGCAAAACGCCGGGGCTAACTTTGGTGCGGACGATCGGAGAGGATAAAGACGGTGGCGATTACCGACGAACGATGCTATAATCTCGAACGAGCGCAGGTGCCGAAGGAGGGAGTCGAACCCACAAGGGCGTAAGCCCACACGATTTTGAGTCGTGCGCGTCTGCCAGTTCCGCCAC
>JACQGS010000086.1 GCA_016199405.1 Chloroflexota bacterium
TGCCAGCATCTTTTCAAATGTTTCGCGGCGGACACCCGTTGACCGTTTGAAGTCTTCGGCTGTAAGGTTTTTGACTGTTTCATATCTCATGTGCCTATTATCGCGCACTTATGCAAGAGGTCTAATATTTCACGATATGTTCGTTGCTGCTATGCCCGACCCTGACCATTCAGAGGGCGAGGAACGTTACGTCAGTATCGGGCTCTCTGTGAAAGGCCGCTTGCTTGTCATTGTGCATACCCAGCGCGGGGAAAGAACGCGCATCATCAGTTGTCGCAAGGCAACTCCGACCGAAAGGAGAATCTATGAAGAAGGCAACTACTGAACAATTGAAAACTGCCGATGATGAAATGCGCCCCGAATATGACTTTCGGGGAGCCGTGCGTGGCAAGTTCTACAAACCTTTGCACGAAGGATATACCGTACATATCCGCAAGGCGAACGGCACAACCGTTGTCAAGCATCTCAAACTGGAAGAAGGCACAGTTATGCTTCAGCCAGATGTGCGCGAGTATTTTCCCGACTCCGAAGCCGTCAATACTGCGTTGCGTTCTTTGATTACCTTGATGGCACAAATGCCGACCGAAAGCAAATCGCTCATCAAAAAAGCGCATGGCGTAAGCAGTAGAATAGGGAACAAAGCGAGTCAACGAACGTGGGCAAAGTAAATTTGCACGAACGGAAACAACACCCGCCCCCGATAACGTCACGCGCGCGGATTGACTATCGCAAACAACCTCCTCCGCCCGAACTTGCCAGGGATGACGCGGAATGGATTGCCGCGCGCTTGCAGTTGGTCAGAGTGTAGAGAATGGAGATTGGCTTGCCTGTCAACATCAAATCCAAACTCGGCCTCAACGCGTACAAGATTGATTCCGAGACGCACATCAAAATCAATCACGACATTTGCAAAAGCAAATGCTTGCTCAAATTCTGCACCTTCGTCTGTCCCGCGCGCGTGTACACGCTCGGTGACGATGGGCTGGTGCATGTCGAGCACGACGGCTGTTTGGAATGCGGCACATGCGTGATCGCGTGTCGCAGCGACGCGCTGAGTTGGCATTATCCAAAAGCGGGGCAGGGAGTGCAGTACCGATTCGGATGAATGGGACGCTGACAAACGCGGACGAACGCAGATAAGAAAACGAAACACGCACTACGAAATACGAAACACGTATCACGTATTGCGTATTCCGTTCTTTGGAGCACCATGGACATCATCGTTTGCCTGAAACAAGTCGTTGACCTTCAACAAATCCGGATCAAACGCGAGACGCGCGAGCCGGTGCTGGAAGGCGCGCCGTTTGTGTTTGGACAGTTCGAAAAGAACGCGCTCGAAGAAGCGGTGCGGCTGAAGGAAAAGCACGGCGGCAAAATTATCGCGCTCGCGCTCGGCAATGCCAAGTTGAAAGACCTGATTCTCGAAGCCTTGGCGATGGGCGCGGACGAAGCCGTGATTCTCACCGATGCCGCGTTCGCGGGCGGCGGGTCGGCAAGCACCGCGCAAATTCTCGCGGCTGCGATTCGCAGGATCGGCAAGTTCGATTTGATTCTGATGGGCGAAGGGTCGGCGGACAATTATTCGGGGCAGGCGATTGGGCGCGTCGCCGAACTGCTCGACGTGCCGCAGATCACGTACGTGCGCGAACTCGCGGTCGAAGGCAATCGCATCCGCGCGACGCGCGATTTAGAGGATGCGCTCGAAGTCGTCGAAGCCGAATTGCCAGCCGTCGTTTCCGCGACGAGCGAATTGAACACGCCGCGCTTGCCGCCGCTCACCGCGATTCTCAAAGCGTCGAAGAAGCCGATTGCAACGTGGACGCCGGCGGATTTGGGATTGAACACGAATCAATTTGGCGCGAATGCCGCGCAAGTAAAGACGTTGAGCAACCTCGCGCCGGAGCAAGAACGCAAGCAGGTTCTGTTTGAAGGCGACGCGGCGAGCGCGGTGGATGAATTGGTGAAGGCGTTGGGGAAAGAGGGAGTGTTGTAGGAGCATTTTCGATTTGCGATTTTAGATTTTCGATTTGGTTCAATCGCAAATCGGCACTCGACAATCGAAAATTGATAATGTGGGAGACCAAGTGACGCAGATTCTCGTATTCTCTGAACAAGACAGCGTGGCATTTGAATTGCTGAGCAAGGCGCGCGAGTTGGGCGCGGCGTCGGTGGCGGTGATGGGGGCGAGCGTTGGCGCGAAGGCGAGCGATTATTTTGCGTTCGGCGGGCAAAAAGTTTTCGTCGGCGAAGACGCGCGGCTCGCGGATTTTCACGCGGATATGTACGCGGACGCGCTCGCGCAAATCGCCGACGCCAGCGGCGCGCAAACCGTGCTGATCGGCTCGACCAAGCGCGGCAAGGAACTCGCCGGGCGCGTCGCGCAGAGATTGAACTGCGGCGCGGTGACGGATGCGATTGGGCTGGAATTGGCGGCTGGAAAGCCGCCGCTACAGGCGCAACGGTACGCGCTCGGCGGCAACACGGTCGCGACCGATGTGATTACGAGCGCGCGGCAAGTGATCGCGGTGATGCCGCGCACGTTCGAGGCGAGCAGAACCGGCGGAACGGGCGAGACAGTGCGCATCGAGTTAAAATTGCGCGAGCCGCGCGTAAAGATCGTGGAGCGAAAACAAAAAGCCGCGGCAGTGGCAAACATCGAAAGCGCGCTAACGCTGGTGGTTGTGGGCAGGGGATTTTCAAAGCAGCAAGACCTTGCGCTGGCGAATGAATTGGCGAAGGCGCTGCAGGCAGAGGTTGGTTGCACGCGCACGATCGCGGCAGATTTGCATTGGCTCGGCGAAGAGCGCATGGTCGGCATCAGCGGGAAAAAATGCAAACCGCGCTTGATGCTTTCGATTGGCGTGTCGGGGCAGATTCAGCACACGGTCGGGATTTTAGGATCGAAAGTGATCGTGGCGATCAACAAAGACAAAGCCGCGCCGATTTTCAAAATCGCGGATTATGGAATCGTGGGGGATTTGTATCAGGTCGTGCCGAAATTGATCGAACGGATTGGCAAACGCTAATTTGATTGACGCGCCGGTCTTCCTGTGCTACACTGATAATTGAGGTGAGTGCGTATGGACAGAATTCTCGACGCGGTCGCCGCCGCGCCGGTCAAATCGCCTATTGTTTACCCTGAAAGTGACGGCAAGCCCATGGGAGAATCCGACTTTCACATTACGGCTATCCTTTATCTCTTGGCGGCTCTGCGTCAATTTTTTCAACAGGTGGAGGATATCTACGTAGCCGCAGATATGCTCTTTTACTACGAAGAGGGCAAGCCGGCTCTTTTTGTCGTGCCCGACGTTTTCGTGGTCAAGGGCACCGCCAAACACCCACGCCGAACTTACAAACTATGGGAAGAACGACTCGTGCCCAGCGTCGTTTTTGAAATCACTTCTCGCAGTACTCGTCTGGATGATCTGACGACCAAGCGCGGATTGTACGAGAGGCTGGGCGTGCGCGAGTATTTTCTTTTCGACCCTCTGGACGAATACCTCTCGCCTCGATTGCAAGGGTTTCGCCTTGCCGAGGGTTATTATCAGCCGATGGCTTTGGCGCCGGATGGATCCTTGCGGAGCGAACAACTGGGACTGATCCTGCGACCCGAAGAATCGCTGCTTCGGCTGGTTGACCCCGAGACTAACGAAACTTTGCCCACGCTTGACGAAGCGATGGATCTAGCGCAGGAAGAGATGAAGCGCGCTCGCGTGGAATCAGAACGCGCTCGCGTCGAATCAGAACACGCTCGCGTCGAATCAGAACGCGCTCACGTCGAATCAGAACGCGCTCGCGTGGAATCAGAACGCGCTCGCGTGGAATCAGAACGCGCTCGCGTGGAAGCGAAACGCGCGGATCAAGCCGAAGCGGAATTGGCGCGTCTGCGGGATGTGCTGGAGCGGTTGCGGCGTTCAGCCGGCGAATAGATTTGCGCGACTTTTTCCTCTTGCATTTTCAAATTGCATTTCCCTCTATCCTATGCTAGAATCCGCGCCGCTTGTGAATCGGTCGGAACATTGACGTTCGACCGATTTCCGTTTGTCATTTGCTAGCCGTTCAGCCCTATGTCACACCTGCCCTTGCGGGCGGTGCAAGTGTGCGAAGCAATGACGCGCAAAATTTCTTGGAGGTACTTTTCATGAATCTCGTTTGGATTGTGCCAGTTTCCGGCGTACTGGCGCTCGCGTTTGTCGTTTATCTCGCGTGGGATGTCTTGCGCCGCGACACCGGCACGAAAGAAATGCAAGCCGTCGCCGCGACGATTTACGAAGGCGCGCTGGCATTCATCAAACGCCAATACTTGACGATCGGCATTCTCGCGATTGTCACCGGCGTGATCATCGGCGTGCTTGTCGGCGCGTTTGAAACGATTTCGGAAACGGGAATCGTCGGCGCGGAGTTGGGAATAAAAACCGCAGTCGCCTTTCTCGTCGGCGCGGCGGCGAGCGCGCTCTCCGGCATTATCGGCATGTACGTCGCGGTCCGTTCGAATGTGCGCGTCGCGAGCGCGGCGCGGCAAGGCGTTGCGCCGGCGCTCGCCGTGGCTTTACGCGGCGGCGCGGTGAGCGGCTTTCTCGTCGTCGGGCTTTCGCTGATCGGCGTGTATTTGATGTTCAGTGCGTATGGCGGATTTTCCGGAGCGGAAGCCGCGCGCAACGCGCCGTTCCTGATCGTCGGGATGGGTTTTGGCGCGAGTTTCGTCGCGCTGTTCGCGCAACTCGGCGGCGGCATTTACACCAAAGCCGCGGATGTGGGATCCGATTTAGTTGGTAAGGTCGAAGCCGGAATTCCGGAAGACGATCCGCGCAATGCCGGCGTGATCGCGGATTTAGTCGGCGATAATGTCGGCGATTGTGCGGGCCGCGGCGCGGATTTATTTGAATCGACGGTCGCGGAAAATATTGGCGCGATGATTTTGGGCGTCGCGATTTTCGCGGTGACGAAAAACGTGGACTGGATTTTCTTTCCGCTCGTCGTGCGCGCGTTCGGCTTGATTGTGTCCATCGTCGGCGTGTGGGCGACGACCGCGTTGCCGGGCTTGCGCTTGAACGCCGGCGAAAACCCGATGAATCCAATGTTTCGCGGTTTTGCGTTGACGGTCGTCCTTTCCGCCGCGGCGATGTATTACGTCGTGATGCAACTCTTGAACAATATCAACTTTTTCTACGCCGGCATCGTCGGTTTGCTCGCGAGCGTCGCGTTCTTTTTGATTACGATGTACTATACCGAAGCGCGCTGGCGACCCGTGCGGAGCATTGCGAACGCGTCGCTGCGCGGATCGGGACCGAATATCATCACCGGACTCGCGGTTGGATTTGAAAATACTGCCGCGCCGGTGATCGCGGTCGGGATCGCGCTGATCGCATCGTACTGGTTTGGAACGCAAGCCGCGGTTGCGCTGAATGTCCCACTGAACGTCGCCGGCGTTTTCGGCACTGCCGTCGCGACGATGGGCATGCTGATGCCGGCGGCGTACATTCTCGCGATGGATACTTTCGGTCCGATCGTGGACAACGCCGGCGGCATCGTCGAAATGTCCGGCGCGCCGGAAGAAATTCGCAAAGGCACGGACGCGCTCGATTCTGCCGGCAACACGACGAAAGCGCTGACGAAAGGGTACGCGATTGGTTCCGCCGCGCTCGCCGCGTTTCTTTTGTTCAGCGCGTATCTCGATAAAGTGGAATTGGTGCGGCGCGTGAAAGGAATGTCGGACGCGGTGGTGAAAGCGTCGCACACGGTTGATTTAGGCAAAGTCGAAGTGTTTGTGGGCGCGATGCTCGGCGCGGCGTTGATTTTTCTTTTCTCGTCGCTCGCCATTCGCGCGGTGAGTTCGGTCGCGGAGAAAATTATCGAAGAAGTGCGGCGGCAATTCCGCGAACATCCGGGAATTATGAAAAATACCGAAAAGCCGGATTACGCGCGCGCCGTAGACATCACCGCGCGCGGCGCGTTGCGCGCGATGGTTGCGCCCGGTTTGCTCGCGGTTGCCGCGCCGATCGTCGTCGGCGTTTTGCTGAAAGCGGAAGCGGAAGCCGCGTTCTTGATGGTCGGCACGATCACCGGCATCATTCTCGCGACCGTGATGAACAACGGCGGCGGCGCGTGGGACAACGCGAAAAAATTTATCGAGTCCGGCGAATTTCGCGATGAAAAAGGTGTGATCCACGCGAAAAAATCCGAGGCGCATAAAGCCGCGGTTGTCGGCGACACCGTGGGCGATCCGTTCAAGGACACCGCGGGTCCGTCGGTGCATGTGCTGATCAAATTGCTTTCGACGATCACGCTGGTGCTGGCGCCGCTGTTTATTTGATTTTCCATAGAGGGCACAGAGAGCATAGAGAAAAAAGAAATGGGCGAGGAAATCTCCTCGCCCATTGTGTTTTTAATTTGGTCAACATCGTAGCGTCACGCAACGGCAGACGAATCGAAAGGACCTTTCAATTACCAGTCGTCCCGCTGTTGTCGTGGTGCGTGTGTTCTCCGCTCGTGCGTGTTCGCTGTGTAGATCGTACCTCACTCAACTTCGATTCTTGTCAACTATCTCCGCGAAGAATCGAGAGAACAATCTTACAAACGATTGGGCATCAGCCGCTCTGGCATTCTCCCTGTCCGCAATCATTCCCTTTTCGATACCTGTGGGAGCGCCAATAAGAGCCGCTACCGCGAATAGACCAGGGCGACTAATCTTCATGTGAATGTCGGCAACGCCCCCATCCTCCAAATGCAGAACGAAGTGGTCGTCACGTATCTCTAGTGAGACAATCTCGTCGTAAAGAACTTGAGCTGCTTTATGGGCGCCTGGGTTATATGCAAGCAAGCGTGAGTCAGTGGCCTGAAGGAACGCACGCTCGCTTGTGAACCAGCCATTTTCACGCTTAATTTCCTTCCCCTTGATAGTCACCCATCCCACTCTGAAAGGACCTGCTATCATGGCGAGGGCGTCCGCTGTTATTTCCTTATCGAATATAAACTGCTCTTTGTTCACATCCAAGGGCGGGTCTAGTTTGCTGAATAATTCCAACGTCATTGGCCCCGGTGTAATGAATGGCGACCAACCATCTAAACCGCCCAGGAAGTCTCGCCATCGGGCAACTTCGGGTTGGGAGAGGAATGGTCTGTGCGAAGATTTAGCCATTTTGGATGCCTCCTATTCCGCTTGCCATGCCGCACAAGCTTGGCTGAAAAAACATGGCGGAGAACTATATAGGCGAATTCTAAACTTGGTGGTTCGCAATACCACGCCTACTTTTCTACTATGCGGGCAGCAAGAAATCTCAACCAATTTTTCCTCGGTAGTATAAGACTGTTTCTTGAATTCGTCAATTACTTTTTCTGAAATTTGCATATTGATCTCCGTGCGCTGTGATATAATCAAGACACAATGCCTCCGATCAATCTTCTCCTCATCGACGACGATCCGCTTGCGCGCGCCGGTCTTGCCGCGCTGTTGCGCGATCAGCCGGACGTGAACGTCGTCGCGCAAATTGCCGCGGATGAAAATCTCGCGGAGCAAATCGAAACGTTTGCGGCGGACGTTTTGTGCACTGCTCTTTTTGCTTTGACGGCAGACTCTTGGCATGTTACAATTCGGATATAGGAGTGAGACAATGGACACAGCGAATTTCTGGACGCGTGAACGTTTCCCGATTGTCTATGAAGAAGGCAAACCCAAGTCTGTTTTGGTTGACATTACGACGTTTGAGCAAATGGAATTGATTCTGGATAATTTGGTCACGCGTGAGAGCGAGCCAGAAGACACGATCCTTGCCGCGTCTAGTGCAGTCAAGACATTGGTAGAGCGCGCGCGAAGAACTTTGCCGACACTCGATTGGGAACGCCAGCTCAATGAGTTATGAAATTGTTCTTCCTTCGTCGTTTCTCGAAAGTATCCGGCGTCTGAAGAAAAAGTACCCGCACGCAAACGCAGACGCCCAAGTGGCGTTGAACGTTATTTTGCAGAATCCTTTTCTGGGCGTGGTGATACCGGGCGGACATGGTGTACGAAAACTCCGCGTGCGTAGTTCGGATTTGCAGCGAGGCAAGAGCGGGGGCTTTCGGCTCATCTACTTGCTTGAGGGCGAACAAGAACGAATCTATCCGCTTTTGATGTACGCCAAAACCGAGCAAGCCGACGTTACCCGCAGAGAACTGCAAGAGCTGCTCGACGCCTTGACGCGGATAGAGTAGGGGCGATAAGTCTATCGCTCCTTTTTGTTTGCTGGATTGATTATGCTTGCCATACGAATTGTTCTCATCGCCGACGATCCGCTCGCGCGCGCGGGGCTTGCCGCGCTGTTGCGCGATCAGCCGGACGTGAATGTCGTCGCGCAAATCAGCGCGGATGAAAATCTCGCGGAGCAAATCGAAACGTTTGCGGCGGACGTGCTCGTTTGGGATTTCGGATTCGACGCCGCGCAAATGGTGGAACGCGTGCTCGAAGCCGCGCAAATTCAGCCGCGCATTCTCGCGCTCGTGCACGACGAGGCGGAAATTAATTCCGCGTGGGCGCACAGCGTGCGCGGAATTTTGCCGCGCGATGCGAGCGCGGAAAAATTGCGCGCGGCGCTGGAAGCAATCTTGCGCGGCTTGATGGTGCTCGATGAATCGCTGGCGATTCAATTGCCGGCGACGCGTTCATTCGATCAGCGTTTGCCGGTTGAAGAGCTGACCCCGCGCGAAATGCAAGTGCTCGAACTGCTCGCGCGTGGCATGGCGAACAAAATGATCGCGAGCGAACTCGGCATTAGCGAGCATACCGTGAAATTCCACGTCAACGCCATCCTCGGCAAACTCGGCGCGCAATCGCGCACCGATGCGGTCGTGCGCGCAACGCGATTGGGACTGATTACGCTGTAAGATTATTTGGACGCGGACGAACGCGGAAAGAACGGATTAGAGAAGTGGTAGAATCTGTGTTTTCCGCGTTGATCCGCGTCCTATACTTTTTTCCGGGTCGCACTCTAGCCGAATGGCTGATGCACAACCGGCGACGCTCCAGTAGAATTGCGGCGAAGAGAGGTCAAGTGATCTGCGCGAATTTCTTGTCACCCGTCACTTGGCACTCGTGACAATCCTGAAGGAGGCAGAGATGGAAGTTTTGAAAAATCTTTCGGACGCGCTTGCGGCGGCAGTCGAGTACGCCGGGCGCGGCGTCGTGCGCGTGGAAGGTCGGCGGCGATTGGCGGCGAGCGGTACGGTGTGGTCGAATGATGGCGTGATCGTGACTGCGCATCACGTTTTGGAACGCGATGAAAATATCGCGATCGGTTTGCCGGATGGCAAGAGCGTCAATGCGAAACTCATCGGACGCGATGCAACGACCGACGTCGCGGTTTTGCGCGCAGAGGCGAAAGATCTCGCGCCACTCGTTTTTGCGACGACGGAAAATATCAAAGTTGGCAATCTCGTGCTCGCGCTCGGACGACCGGGAAGTTCGGTGCAAGCGACGCTCTCCATCGTCAGCGTGCTGGGCGACAAATGGCGCACGCCGATGGGCGGCGCGGTTGATAAATATTTGCAAACGGATGTCGTGATGTATCCGGGCTTTTCCGGTGGACCGCTCATCAATGCGAATGGTGAAGTGGTCGGAATGAATACGTCTGCGCTTGCGCGCGATTTGAATGTGACGTTGCCAACCGCGACGTTGCGCCGCGTCGTCGAAGCATTGCTGGCACATGGCAAAGTCAAACGCGGTTATTTCGGCATCGCGTCACAGCCGGTGCGATTTCCGGACGCGCAAAAACAAAAGTTGGGGCAAGAGTTTGGCTTGTTGATCAATTCGGTCGAGCCGAATTCGCCGGCAGAAAAAGGCGGCTTGGTTTTGGGCGACACGATTATCGCGGTGAACGATCAAGCGATTCGGCATATCGATCAACTGCTCGGCTTTCTCGCCGGCGACCGCATCGGCGAAACGCTGACGTTGAAAGTTTTGCGCGGCGGAAATGTCGTTGCGGTGAAGGTTGTTGTTGGAGAGCACGCGTAATTGCCGCGCGTCATTGCGAGCGCACCCTTCGGCTACGCTCAGGGCATGCTTTGCGAAGCAATCTCCTTGTTTCAATTGTTGCTTGGGGATTGCTTCGCCGCTGATCCTTCCCCTTCACTTCGTTCAGGGTCAGGACGCGGCTCGCAATGACATGTTTGGAAAAAAATGCAAAACATCCTCGAACAATTCAGCAATGAACTGGCGGAAAAAATCAGCGGCGCGCAAAAAAGCGTCGTGCAGATTTCAGTCGGCAGAGGCGCGCTCGGCGCGGGAACGATTTGGCACGCGGATGGCTTGATCGTGACGAACGCGCATGTGATCGGCAAACGGAATTTGCATGTGATTCTGCCGGATGAACGCGCGTTGCCAGCGAAATTGTTAGCGTACGATGCGAATCACGATATCGCCGCGCTAAAAATCGACGCGCAGCATTTGCCGATTATTCCAATCGGTGAATCGCGCGCGCTCAAGCCGGGCGAATTAGTTTTCGCGGTTGGGCATCCGTGGGGTGTGATCGGCGCGGTGACGTCGGGCATCGTGATCGACGCGAGTGCATCGTTGCCGGAAATGACGCGCGGGCGCGATCTGATCGCGGTAAATTTGCGTTATCGCCCCGGCTATTCCGGCGGACCGCTAGTGAACGCAGAAGGGCAAATGGTCGGCATCAACACGTTGATGACGGGACCCGAAGTCGGCGCGGCAGTGCCGGTGCATCTCGTCAAAGCATTTTTGCGCGAACTGCGCGAGACCGCGCGCGTCGATGCGCGCGAATATGTAGCCGTATAGCGATTTCGATAACGACCGGCGCACTTCTGGCAGGTTTGATTATGCCGAAGTGCGCCGATTTTTTTTGGTTGCGCACAGCACAGTAAGATGTTATGATGCTCGCTCTTTGATATTTCAGGGGTGCGTCAATAATTTTTGGGGAGTAGTTTGCCAAATTCATTCTCGCGCGCGGGTCCATTTATTCGTTCGCCGCGCTTTCCTATTTTCATGATCGTATTCGTGGATGTGCTGGGACTCGGCATTACGATTCCGGTGCTGCCGCTCTTCGCGAAAAATCAACTCGGCGCGGAAGCGTGGCACATCACCGCGCTCACCAGCGTCTTTTTTGCCGCGCAATTTTTCGCCGGTCCGGTTTTGGGTCGGCTGTCGGATCGCTATGGCAGACGCCCGGTGCTGATCCTTTCGCAGGGCGGCACGCTTTCCGCGCTGCTGCTCACGGCTTTCGCGCCGTCCGTTTTGATCTTGTACGTCGCTCGCGTGATTGATGGGCTAACCGGCGGCAACATCTCGGTCGCACAAGCGTACTTGTCCGACATCACCGATGAAAAAAATCGCGCGCGCGGCTTGGGCGTCATCAACGCGTCGTTTGGATTGGGCTTTGTGTTTGGTCCGGCATTCGGCAGTTTGCTTGCATCGTTTTTCGGGCCGCGTGTGCCATTTCTGGTTGCAGCGGTCGTATCGCTCTGCACGATTTTGCTCAGCGCCTTTTTCTTGCCGGAATCACTGCCGGCGGAACGTCGGCGCGCGGACAGAATCGCGGCGGCTGCTTCGCCGCGCGCCCGCGGCTGGAAATTATTGCGCGTGCCGAGCGTCGCATTGCTCTTGATCGTCGGCTTTTTCGTCAACTTTGCGTTTTTCAATTTCCAAACGATCTTTGTCTTGTGGGCAGAGAAATTGGTTTTTCCCAGTTTTGACGAAGCATCGGTTCAGCGTGCGGTCGGCTTGATTCTCACCTTTGTCGGCATTAGCGGCGTCATCGCGCAATTTTGGCTGGTCGGTCCGCTGGTGAAACGGTTTGGCGAAAAGAAACTCGTCGTGGGCGGAAACGCAGCGCGATTTTTCGCATTCGGTTTGGTCGCACTGTCGCCGACGGTCGCCGCCGTATTCTTGAGCATTCCGTTCATGTCGATCGGCGGCAGCGTCGCGCTGCCCGTGCTGATCGCGCTGTTGACTTTTTTTGCGCCGCCGGATTCGCGCGGGCAAGCGATCGGCTTGAATCAATCGTTCGCGGCGGCGGGCGCGATTGTGGGACCCTTGACCGCCGGCTTTTTGTTTCAGAATGTCCATCCGAACGCGCCGATGATTGCGGCTGTCGCGTTGATGGGCATCGCGACGCTGATTTCGCTGAACGTGTTTCGTTTCAAACCGGCGGTTGCTGCGAGCGCGCCGGCGAAATAATCCGCGGTGCCTAGGTTGGCAACGCGTGTTATAATGTTTTTGCAGACCTGATCCCATGCTGGGACTCGGGACGCGCCTTGGGAGGGTGGGCCTCGCTTGAGCGCGCCGAACATCAGTTGACCGCTCTCGCGCGAGAGCGGTTTTTTATTTTCGCGGCGATAACAGCGCAATGAGGGAAGAATGGAAAA
>JACQGS010000084.1 GCA_016199405.1 Chloroflexota bacterium
ATCCTATTCCTTGATCATCGTCAACAGCATTTTGAATTTTTGAGTCGCGTTCACGGCGTGCGGCTGATTTGCCGGCATGACGATCATCTCGCCGGCGCGCAAATGGAACTGCTGACCCGAAATCGTGATCTCCGCTTCGCCATCCAGCACGTGCGCCAAGGCGTCGAACGGCGCGGTGTGCTCGCTCAGCGACTGCCCGGCATCGAACGCAAAAAGCGTCACCGTTCCGCCTTTGCGATTCACAATCGTTCGGCTGACGACGGAACCGGCTTGATAGTTGACAAGGTCAATGAGTTTTTCTGCGCGTGTTTCCATTGGATTCATTCCAAAGAATACCACTTTATTTGAAAATGCCAAAAACGTGCGCCGGTTGTCATCCGTTCATTTGGCATTTGCGTATTTCTAGATATAATTCGCCCGCTCAAAAAGGAGGGGCAAATGTCCGATCAAATTTTTCACGATGAAGAAGCGATGGAATCCGCCGGTGCGAAACGCGGCGAACGATTCAAAACGATCATGGCATTGATGATGGCGCTCGTGACCATCATCGGTGCGGGGGTGGCGTGGCGCGCCGCGCTCGCGGACGATGAAGCGGGCGACACGGATTACTACGGCTGGACGGCGGCAATTGCGACGGAAGAGACGGTCGCCCTGCACAATGCGCGCCTCTATCAGCATTACGGCTCGTACACGGCGTACACGCGCTACGCCGAACTCGGCGACCGGCTCGACGACGATTTGGAAAGCGCGCCGCGCGCGCAACAACCGCTCTTGGAACGCCTGCGGACCGAAGCGTGGGACGTGGCGGACACGATCGCCGGATTTTTTCCACTGCGCTATGTGAACCACGACGGCACGTACAATTCAAATCGCGAACTTGGCGAGCAAATGGCGGAAGCCAGCCAGCAAAAAGATTTGAATCCCGAACGGCATTACACCAAAGCCGACGGTTTGCGCGACAAATCAACCAAGCTGTTTTATTTGCTCGTCGGCATGGCGCTCTCGTTGTGGTTTTTTACGCTCGCGGAAGCGGTCGAGAACCGCGCGAAATATCTGTTCGCTTTGCTCGGTACGGCGTTGGTTGTCATCGGCTCGGTTGCCGCGCTGGCGGTGGAGATGGGGGGGTTGAAATGAGCGAAGAACGCTTTCGGCAAATGATGGGGTTTCTAATCGTTACCGTCGCGTTGATCACGGCGCTCGTCTTGCTGATTCAGCACGACGCCGGGGTCATGACCGCGACGGTTCGCCGCGCGGCGAACCGCTACGCGATCGAAGCGATGCGCGTGCGCAGCACCGGCGAGAATCGCGTCGGCTATGACGTAAACACCGCGTACCAATCGTGGCTCGAACTCGATATGCTCGCGAGCGCGGCAGAGAAAGCCGGCGACAATGCCGCAGCGGCGCGCTATCGTTCCGTGCAAGACCAAATCACCAAATTGAGTCCGCTCCTCGGCGAAAAATATTTCGGCGCGCAACAGACTGAACCGGATTTCGCCGGGTACGAATCTGCAACCTATCTCGTCGCCGCGACCGCGCTGGCGGAACGCGCGACCATGTCGTTTGCAGTCGGCGAAGCGTGGGACAGCAAGGGCGACGCGAATATCACGCATGTGAGTTTGCTCGCGGTCGTCCTCGCGCTGTACGGTCTCGCCGCCGCGTTGTCCTCGCGCACGCGGTGGGTGTTTATGATTTCCGGCTCGCTGATTTTGATTTTGACGATGGCGTGGGTCGTGGATGTTTACACGCGCGCCGTGCCGACGATTTCGGAAAAAGCGATGGACGAATACGCGCGCGGCTATGGCTTGGCGTATCGCGGCGAATCCGCCGACGCGATCAAGGCGTTTGACGCGTCGCTCGCGGCAAAACCGGATTACGCGAACGCGTATTACGAAAGAGGGAATGCGTACTTTATGCAGAACGATTACGCGCGCGCGCTGGAGGATTTTGAAGCGGCGCGGCGGAACGGCAAAGACGACACGGCGGTGAACTACGATCTGGGTTGGGCGTACTATCTGGTCGGGAAATATGAAGACGCGGTTAAGGCGAATCAGCGCGCGCTCGGGATGAATCCGAACTTGCTGGGCGTGCAAATGGATCTCGCGCTCACCTATCTCGCGGCGGGGCAAGCCGACGACGCGCGTAAAGAATATACCGCCGCGCTCGATTCCGCGGCGAAGCAGGTCGCGGACGCCAAAGCCGCCGGCAAAGTGCCGCCGGCGAATTTGTGGCTCGCGTTGGAAGACGGCGCGATGGATTTGGAAAATCTTTTCGCGCGCGCGCAGAATCGCGCAAAACCGGATGCGCTCGCGCCGCCGCGCGAAATGATCAACGACGCGAACGCGGTGACAAACGCCGCGCCGGCGATCTCGACGCAATTGAAAAATATGACGCTTGCGCTCGAATACACGAGCAAAGCTCCGAGCGGCGCGGCCAGCGCGAAAATTGGCGCGTTCAAATTTGGCGTGGCGGACGGCAAGAGCGTAAAGTTCGCCGACAAGTTTGCAAAGGGCATCAAGGAAGTTGTGCTCGCGTTTGATTTTGACGGAATGGCTAACGGCAAGAGCGTGATCGTGAAAGTATATCAAGGCAGTCAAGAGGATTCGTACTTGCGGATCGTGGACACTTGGTCGCAAGGCGCGACGGGCAAGATCGAAATTCCGGTCGGCGCGGGCTATAGCGGCGTGTTTGAATTCGCGCCGGGCGAATATCTAGTGGAAGTGTACGTGGATTATCAGTTGGCACAGAGCGGCAAGTTTGTGGTGCAATAAGATTTAGCCACAGGCGACACAGGATGCTCAGAGAAAAAACGAAACGGCGGATGAAGTGTCCGCCGTTTTTATTACTCCTCTTCTTTCGGATGTTCGATCTCGCCGCGAATAAAACGGTCGGGGTCGGTTTCAAACGCGCGCAGGCAGGCGATGCGGCAAAAATAAATTTTCTCGCCGCGATATTCTGCGCTCGGGAACAAACGCGGGTCGGACATCTCGCCGCCGCAAACAGTTTTCGGGAGTTGGGGTTGATTGGGCATTTGGATTTGCAGGTTCATTTTTTCTTCCTCACAAACCTTTCAATCCGCGTCAACGCTTCTTCGATCTGCCCCATCGAGGTGGCATAGCACGCGCGCACAAACCCCGCGCCGCTCGCGCCGAACGCGTCGCCCGGAATCACCGCGACGTGTTCCTCCGTCAATAATTTTTCCGCGAAATCTTCAGACGATAATCCGGTCGGGCGCACATCCGGGAACGCGTAGAACGCGCCGCGCGGTGTGAACGTCGGCAAGCCGATTGCGTTGAAGCCGGAGACGATCAATTGGCGACGCTGATCGTACGCGCGCACCATTTCTTGCACGTCGCTTTCCGCGTTCAACAAGCCCTCGAGCGCGGCGGCTTGCCCCATCGTCGGCGCGCTCATAATAATATACTGATGCACTTTGCGAATCGCGCCAAGAATTTCCGCGTTCCCGCAGGCATAGCCGACGCGCCAGCCGGTCATCGCATAATCTTTGGAAAAGCCGCCGAGCAGAATCGTGCGCTCACGCATTCCCGGCAACGCGGCAAAGCACACATGCTCGACGCCGTAGACGAGCCGATCATAAATTTCGTCTGAGTATATCAGCAAATTATTTTTTTCCGCGAGCCGCGCGACTTGCAACAAATTCTCGCGCGACATCACCGCGCCGGTCGGATTGTTGGGGTAGCCGATCAAAAGTCCTTTCGTGCGCGGCGTGAGCGCGCGTTCGATTTCTTCCGCCGTCACTTGAAAATCATTTTCGACGCGCGTGGCGACGACGACCGCGTGTCCGCC
>JACQGS010000085.1 GCA_016199405.1 Chloroflexota bacterium
GAGTTGGACGCGCTGGTGGAAATCGCGCGCGCGCAATCCGGTTGTTGGGGCGCGCGGCTCACCGGCGCCGGCTTTGGCGGTTGCACCGTGAATCTGGTCGCCGCGCGCGATGTCGCCGCGTTTGTGGACAGAGTCGGGAAAGAATATGCGCGGCGGGTTGGCAGCGCGCCGGAGATTTATGTCTGCGCGGCAAGCGCGGGCGCGGAAATTCTCGCAATAGAGAATTAGACATCATCGGAAATAGAACAAAAACCTGAATTGGACGCAGACCCTGGCACTTGCGTAACCGTCAGGGCAAGTGTGAACACTGATGAACACTGATTTTTATGGTTTTTAATCTGTGTCAATCTGTGTTAATCAGTGTCCAACGTTATTTCCGATAAAGTCTATTGATCAAAGCAAAGCGCGTTCGTAATCAGCGATAGATGCACTGCGTCTCTAAATTGGCAAGGAGGAAATCCCCATGAGCCAACGGCTCACCAACGCTCGGATGAAAAGTGACACGCCGGATTTCCGCGTCACTTGTCACCCGTCACACTTTTAGAGGAGGAGCAAATGTTTTCCAACAAACCCGTACGACTCGCGGTAATTCTCTTGGTTGCCGCGATTGCACTGACCGCCTGCTCGTCGCCGGCGGCAACGCCGACGCCCGCGCCCAAAGCAACTCCGCAAGTCGCGGCAACGGACGCGCCGACCCCCGCGCCGCCACCGACCAACACCGCGGTGGTCGTTCCGCCGACGCCGGCAGTTATTTCCAGCGCGACCAAATCCGCCGGCTTGCGCGCCGCGCTCGATCGCCTGTTGAGCGAACATGTGGTGCTGGCAACGAGCGCGACATCTGCCGCGCTTGCCGGTCGCGCGAAAGATTTCGAAGCCGCCGCCGCCGCGCTCGACGCGAACTCGGTGGATATTTCCAAAACGATCGGTTCGGTGTACGGCGCGCCCGCGGAAACGGCGTTCTTGCCCTTGTGGCGCAAGCATATCGGTCTGGTCGTGGATTACACGACCGGGCTCGCGACCAAAAGCAAAACAAAATCCGATAAAGCCGCCGCCGATCTGCTGGTGTACGCGGATGACTTGGGCGCGTTCTTCAATTCCGCGAATCCGAATCTGCCGAAAGCCACCGTCGCAGATCTCGTCAAGGCGCACGTCGCCACCTTGAAGGAGGTCATTGACGCGCAAGCCGCCGGCGATTATGCCAAGGGCTATGCCGCGACGCGCAAAGCATTCGCGCATATGGATGTGATCGCGAACGCGCTCGCCGGCGCGAGTGCGAAGCAATTCCCGGATAAATTGGATGGCAATGCCGATGCCAGCGGATCGAAATTGCGTTCCGCGCTCACGCTCGCGCTCTCCGAGCACGTTTCGCTCACAAGCGCCGCGACCGGCGCGGCGTTCGGCGGACGTGACGCAGATTTCAAAGCCGCCGCGGATTCGCTCGATGCGAATTCTGCCGAGTTGTCGAAAGCTATCGGCTCGGTCTACGGCGATGCGGCAGAGAAAGCATTTCTGCCGCTGTGGCGCAAGCATATCGCGTTGGTCGTGGATTATGCCGGCGGTCTCGCGATCAAAGACAAAGCCAAATCGGATAAAGCGATGAGCGATCTCGTCGCGTACGCCGATGATCTTGGCGCGTTCTTCAATTCCGCGAATCCGAATCTGCCGAAAGCCGCGGTGGCGGATTTGGTCAAGACACACTTTTCGTCATTGAAGGATGTGCTGGACGCGCAAGCCGCCGGCGATTACGCCAAAGCGTACCCCGCGTTGCGCAAAGCGTTCACGCACATGAGCGTGATCGCCGACCCGCTCGCGGACGCGAGTGTCAAGCAGTTTCCGGACAAGTTCAAGTAAAATAGACTTTATCGGAAATAAGGAAATGTTCGTGGCGCGGGCTTTCCAGCTCGCTGTTTGGCGGACTCAAAAGTCCGCCCCACGTCCGCCCCTCGTTATTTCCGAAAAACTCTAATGCCTTTAGACCTGACCGGTCTCGCCAGACTGGCCAGGTTTTTTCTATTGGCGTCATCCCCTCCTTCGCAATGACGTTGCGCGCACGATAAATACAAAAACGCCTCTTGTCCGTAATTAGAGGGCACGGAATTCTGGAGGGAGGGAGGAATACTATCGCGGGTTGATTTCTACACGTATACCGAGATCGATTTCTGATTGTTCAAATTCACGGGAGGAGAGAATACAAATGAATTTCAAAGTTTTGACGATTGCTTTGATCGCGATCGTCGCCCTCGTCGGTTGCGCTGCGCCACCGACGCCTACGCCGGTTCCGCCGGCGCCGACCTTGGCACCGACAGCCGTTCCACCAACCGCTGTTCCACCGACCCCAGTTCCGCCGACGGTTGCTCCACCTACTGCTGCACCCGCCGCGCCACAACCGCCGGTTAGCTTTACGCTGACGTTCGGTCCGGGACGCGATGCAACTCAAGCCGGCACTGTAACCTTCACGGCGAAAGGCGCGCAGACCGAAGTGGTCTTGGCTTTGCAAGGCGCAGCGGCGGGTGTCGCGCAACCGGCGCACATTCATGCCGGCGCGTGTCCCGGCGTCGGCGCGGTTGCATTTCCGTTGACGAATGCCGCCGATGGCAAATCAACGACGATGGTGAATGCCGCGCTCGCGAGTTTGTTGACCGGCGGATTTGGCGTGAACGTGCACAAAGCCACGACCGAAGCCGGCGTGTACGTCGCGTGCGTTAACGTTCCGGCCGGCACCCTGCTCACGCTCGATAAAGGGCGCGATGCGGACGAAACGCCGGCAACCGCGCTTTTGCTCGACAAAGCCGGCAAGACCGATGTGATGATCTTCAAGAAACCATCGGCGGCTGGAATTACGCAGCCCGGTCACATTCACGAAGGCGCGTGTCCCGGCGTGGGCTCGGTGAAATATCCGCTGACGAATACGACGGACGGCAAATCGACGACGACGGTTGACGCATCGCTCGCGATTTTGCAAGCCGGCGGCTTGGCGATTAACTTGCACAAGTCTACAACCGAAGCCGGCGTGTATGTTGCGTGCGGCAGCATTCCGAAAA
>JACQGS010000079.1 GCA_016199405.1 Chloroflexota bacterium
AGGCACTCCTTTCGTCGTGACACAAGATTTGTTGGGCAAACAAACTGTAGCACAACTGGGAGTGCCTTGGCTACATCTCATTTTGACAGTGGATGAAGCCTGAGACCTGCTACCTGTCACCTGCCACATGTCTTTCTGGATAAACATCCTCACCGCCGGCGTTGCCAACGGCACCGCGCTCTTGTTTGCGACGATCGGCGAATTGTTTGCGGAGCGCGCCGGCGTTTTGAATTTGGGCGTCGAAGGCATGATGCTGCTCGGCGCGGTGACCGGCTATAGCGTCGCGCATTCGACCGGCAATGTATGGCTCGGCATTCTTGCCGGCATCATCGCCGGCGGCATTTTCAGTTTGCTGCACGCGTACGTCGTGATCGCGTTGCGCGCAGATCAAGTCGTGAGCGGCTTGTCGCTTTCGCTGCTCGGTATCGGCTTGAGTTTGGTGTTAGGCGAAGGGCTGGCGCAATTGAAGGGCGTGCCGACCGTGCCGATGTTCAGCATTCCGCTTTTGCAATCCATTCCGTTTCTCGGTCCGATTTTATTTGAAAGCAAAAGTGCGCTCGTCTATCTCGGCTATCTGCTCGTTCCCGTCGCGTGGTTTTATATTTATCGCACGCGCCCGGGTTTGCATTTGCGCGCGATCGGCGAATATCCGGCGGCGGCGGATTCATTGGGCATCAATGTTTTTCGCTTGCGTTACTTTTACGTTTTCGTTGGCGGCGCGCTCGCCGGGCTTGCCGGCGCGTCACTCTCGCTTTCGATCACGCCGGGCTGGTTCAGCGAATTCACGACGTCCGGCTTTGGCTGGATCGCGATTGGCTTGGTGATTTTCGCGCAGTGGGACCCGGTGCGCGCGGCAGTCGGCGCGTATTTGTTCGGCTCGCTCCGCCGGTTCATTCTCGATATGCAAGGACCGCCGACGATTTTATTTTTTCCGAATCCGTTTTTCCAGGATCGCAACTTGCAATTCTTTTTGGAAATGCTGCCGTACGCGCTGACCGTCATCGTGCTGGTGATCGGCTCGCGCGAAGCTTTGCGCCGGCGGCTCGGCGCGCCGGCAGCGTTGGGCATTCCGTACGTAAGAGGGGAGAGAGGGTTGTGAATTCAATTAGCAAAGAGACATTATGAAGTTGCCACATCCGATTCCGTATCAAGGCAGCAAGCGAAATATTGCCAAGTTCATCTTGCCGTTCTTCCCGCGTCAAATGGAAACCTTGATCGAGCCATTCGCGGGGTCTGCGGCGATTTCCATTGCGGCGGCTTGCGCGGGCAAGGCGTCGCGTTTCCATCTGAATGACATCAACAAGCCCTTGATGACACTCTGGCGTTCCATCATCAATCATCCGGAGGAAATTGCTGACGGCTACGAACGCTTGTGGGTTGAACAACAAGGGCGCGAAAGAAGATATTACGATCAAATTCGTGACCTGTTCAACAAAACGCAAGAGCCGCAATACTTGTTTTATCTGCTGGCGCGGTGTGTCAAAGCATCCATTCGTTACAATGCCAAGGGGGAGTTCAACCAGAGTCCGGACAATCGAAGATTGGGCAGAAATCCGGATCAGATGAAAGAAGACATATTCGCGGTTTCAAATCTCTTTCACGGTAGAGCAAAGATTACAAGCGTTGATTATAGAGACGTAATAGATTCCGCGACCAAAGATGATCTGGTCTATATGGATCCTCCTTATCAAGGAGTATGCGGCACCGATGATCCGCGTTATTACAGCAACGGCGTCAAATTTGAAGAATTCATTTTAGCGTTAGAGTCGCTCGTGCGGCGTCGGATTTCATTTGTATTGAGTTATGACGGTCGGACCGGAACAAAAACCTATGGGAAGCAACTGCCACGGGAATTAGGTCTTGGTCGTATCGAAATCAATGCCGGTCGTTCAACCCAACTAACTTTGTTGGGAAAGAGCGAGAACACATTTGAAGCGATCTACCTATCGAGCGATTTGATGAATCGCTTGGAAATAACGGAGAAAGAATTGGCAAGGCAAGTTGGCAGCAAGGCAATTCAACTTGCATTTGCGTAGGGGAGACTAACTCTGATGCCGAGTAAATCTTACTCGAAGAAGATCGTCAAGCAATTAGAATCAATTGCTAACAAGCGGGCGCGGGTCGTTATTCGTCATATTCTCAAACGAGGTTTTGTGACGACGGAGGAATTAGAGAAAAAATACGGATACAATCATCCGCCGAGGGCTGCGCGAGATGTGCGGGAAGCCGGCATTCCTCTGGAAACTTTTCGCGTCAAATCTTCTGATGGACGATCGATTGCCGCTTATCGTTTTGGCGATTTATCGAAAGTCCGGCGGGGAAAATTGCAGGGGAGAGTTGCGTTCCCCAAAAAACTCAAGGACGAATTGTATTTGCATCAAGACGGCAAGTGTGCTATTTGTTCGGGCAAATTTGAATCCCGCTATTTGCAGATTGATCATCGAATTCCGTACCTCGTAGCGGGTGACAAACCAGATTCTGCTTGGATTGTGGATGTATTCATGTTGCTCTGTGGTTCGTGTAATCGAGCCAAGTCTTGGTCGTGCGAGCATTGTCCAAATGGGTTGAGAGATAAAATTCCGCAAGTTTGTTCCCAGTGTTATTGGGCAAGTCCCATGAATTACGTCCATGTTGCCTTGAGAGAAATCAGACGCGCGGACATCACGTGGAACGAAGAAGAGGTGCAGGCGTACGAACGGTTGAAAAAGGCGGCGCAAGACAACCAAGCCGCGATCCCGGAGTTCGTGAAAAATATTCTGGCTCGAACGATTGACTCCCATAACTGAATAAGCGCATGAACGAAACACTTGCTCCCACCAAACCAAGAATCGAATTCATCGTGGCGGAAGAACTCGAACCGCCGTGGCGCGTGCTGATTCATAACGACGACGTCACGCCGATGGACTTTGTCGTGCGCATCTTGCAAGGCGTTTTCGAGTTGCCCTTTGAACGCGCCGAGGCGATTATGCTGACCGCGCATCACGAAGGCATGGCGTATGTCGCGACGTATTCGAAAGACGAAGCGCAGCGCCGCGTCGAGCGCGCGCATCAACTCGCGCGGATGGACGGGTATCCGCTCAAGTTCACGGTGGAGCCGGAAGGGTAAAAAAAATCTAAATTCGTAATTAGTAATTCGTAATTCATTGGATGCGATATACACTTTTAGAATTAGAGAAACAAAGGATATGAATTATGAATTATGAATTATGAATTTTCTCCCACCGTTCCCCTCTATCGCAATCGCGATTACATGCTGCTGTGGGGCGGGCAAGTTATTTCCTCGCTCGGCTCCGCAATTTCCGGCATCGTTTTTCCGCTGTTGATTCTCGCGCTGACGAATTCGCCGGCGGCGGCAGGCATTGCCGGCGCGCTCGGATCGTTGCCCTATCTTTTTCTGTCGCTGCCCGCCGGCGCGCTGATTGACCGCTGGGATCGCAAGCGCGTCATGATTTTGTGCGACACCGGGCGCGCGCTCGCGATGGCAAGCATTGCCGCCGCGTTGTTTTTCAACGCGCTGACGATTTGGCAAATCTACATCGTCGCGCTGATCGAAGGGACGCTGTTCGTTTTTTTCAACATCGCCGATACCGCCGCGATACCGCGCGTCGTGCCGAAAGAGCAATTGCCGGAAGCGACCGGTCAAAATCACGCGGCACAGGCGACGACCGGCATCGTCGGTCCGTCCATCGGCACGGTGTTGTATCAGAGTTTGGGGCGCGCGTTTCCGTTTTTGCTCGATGCGATTTCGTACGGCGTGTCGGTCGTTTCATTATTTTTTATCAAAACGAATTTTCAAACCGAACGCACGGTCGCGCAGCGGCATTTGCTTGTGGAAATCCGCGAAGGACTGAGCTGGTTGTTTGATCAGCCGCTGATTCGCTTTATGGCGTTCGTGACTGGCGGATTGAATTTCGTCAACGCGGCGACCGGGTTGTTTGTCATTGTGCTGGCGAAGCGACTCGGCGCGAGCGACGCGGAAATCGGCATTATCTTTAGCATCGGCGCGATTGGCGGCATCGCTGGCGCGCTCGTGGGCGGGCGGATTCAACAGCGCTTCAAATTCGGGCAGGTGATTATCGCGACCGTTTGGATTCATGCGTTGGTTTTTCCGTTGTATTTGCTCGCGCCGAACATCATCGTGCTCGGTGTGATTTCGGCATTCCTCTATGTTACCGGACCCATTTACAACGTGGTGCAATTCAGTTATCGCCTCGCGCTGATTCCGGATCGCTTGCAGGGGCGCGTGAACAGTTCGTTTCGGCTGATCGCGTTTGGATTTCAGCCGCTGGGCGCGGCGTTGTCCGGTTTTCTGATCGAACGCGCCGGCGTCGTGCCGGCGTTGTTGGCGTTCGCGGTGTGGGAATTGGGATTGAGCATTCTCGTTTTTATCAATGCGGATATTCGGAACGCGCCGCCGCTAGTGCAGCAACTTGATGTGTAGTACGGTTGGGACGAAGTCAGTGCTGGAACCGTGAAAGCGGGCGGATCGACTTCGCAGTATCGAGTTGATGCACTACAGGAACGCGCGCCCGCGGATTAAGTTGCGCAAGATGACAGATGTCAGGTTTTTCGCGTGACGCGGTGCGTGACACATTTCACCCCAATGAGTAGTTGACCAATATTTTTTTTCTGTGTTAGAATAGGAAAAGTTATCAGCGGTCGCGCGTTGCGTTCAATGCGCGGCGTTGGTCGCGGGTCAACTTTTCCTCTTCGTTGATCCGCACATCTCCTCGAAAAGTGCCGCTGAGCGTTTGCCATTCTTTCGTCGGTTTTATCCGAGAAAGGAAACGCTGATCGAAACTCAACGGCCGCGCTTCGATCTGGGTCGCCTCGATTTTATTCTCATTCCCGCGCTTGCCGGCGGATTGGGCTTGCTCGTCGGCGCGCTGATGCTGCTCGCGCTCGGCGCGAATCCGCTGGACGCGTATGCCGCGATGCTGCAAGGCGCGTTCGGCAGTCCCAACGCGTTCTCCGATACGCTGGTGAAAGCCGGTCCGCTCCTCTTTGTTGGCATCGGCACGTGCATCGCGTATCGCTGCGGTGTGATCAACATCGGCGGCGAAGGGCAGCTGGTGATGGGCGCGCTCGCGGCGACCGGCATCGCGCTGACGTTTCAAGATGCCCCGGCAATTTTTCTCATCCCCGCCGGACTGTTCGCCGGCTTTATTGGCGGCGCGGTCTGGGGCGGCATCGCCGGCATTCTCAAAGTCAAATTCCGCGTCAACGAAGTGCTCTCCACGATCATGCTGAATTCGATCGCCGGATTCATTATGACCTTCCTCCTCACCGGTCCGCTGATCGACCCGACCACTGCCGACAACGCGATCAAAATTCCGCAAACCCAGCGGCTCCCCATCGCCGCCGATTTGTGGCGCTGGATACCGACGCGCTTTCACGCCGGGCTGATTCTCGGCGTCGTCATCGCGATTCTGGTCTATATTCTTTTGTGGCGCACGACGATTGGCTATCGCATCCGCGCGGTCGGGTTCAATCCTCGCGCATCGCAATACGCCGGCATTTCGGTGGCGCGCTATCAACTGCTCGCGTTCTTGTTGAGCGGCGCGCTCGCCGGTTTGGGCGGCGCGGTCGAATTATTCGGCGTGACACACCGTTTATTTTCCGACGGCTTGGCGCACGGATTTACCGGCAATGCCGGCTTTAACGGCATCGTCGCCGCGCTCTTTGGCGGCTTGCATCCGGTCGGCACGATTCCCGCGTCTATTTTATTTGGCGCGCTGCTTGTCGGCGCGAATCAACTCCAACGCACGATTCAAGTCCCGTCCGCCTTTGTCGTCACGCTAGACGGCTTGATCGTCGTGTTCGTGGTCGCGTCTCAGATTTGGGCGCAGAGGAAAAAGAGAGTGATTGAGAGATAAAGAGATTACTAATCTCTCATTCCCTCAATCTCTTCATCAACTTTTATGGTCACCGATTTATTTTCTCCCACCGTCCTGATCGGCATCCTCACCTCTGGCGTGCGGCTCGCCACGTCGTACTTGTACGCGGCGATTGGCGAGACGTTCGGGCAAATTTCCGGCGTGCTCAACCTCGGCGTCGAAGGAATTATGCTCGTCGCGGCGTACGCGGCGTACTATGTCGTTCTCAAAACCGGCGATCTTGCCTTGGGCTTGCTGGTCGCGATCCTCGTCGGCGGGGCGATGGGCTTGGCAATGGCGTTCATCAGTGTGACGCTGAAAGCCGAGCAGGGCATTAGTGGCATCGGCGTGTATTTGTTTGGATTGGGACTGAGCGATTTGCTTTATCGTGTCACGGTCAAATCGCCGCAGACAGTTACCGGTTTTCAAAACATCTCGATTCCCGGCTTGACGGATATTCCCGTCCTCGGACCGATTCTGTTCAATCAGAATGTTTTGGTGTACGGCGCGTTCGCGCTTGTGCCGGTGGCGTGGTTCGTGCTGAACAAGACGTCGTTTGGGCTGGCAGTGCGCGCGGTCGGACAGAATCCGGAAGCGGCGGACACGCTCGGCATCAGCGTTGCGCGGATTCGCTACATCACCGTGACGCTCGGCGGCGCGTTATCCGGCATCGCCGGCGCATCGCTCTCGATCGCGCTGTTGAATTTATTTCAGCAGAATCTGACGAGCGGGCAGGGTTTCATCGCGGTCGCGCTCGTTTATTTTGGCGCGTGGAAGCCGGCGCGCGTGATGCTCGGCTGTTTGCTGTTCAGCATGGTGAACGCGTTGCAATTGTGGATTCAAGTGCTCAACATTCCGATTCCGTCCGACATTGCGCTGATGATGCCGTACGTGCTGACGATCGTCGCGCTGATGTTCGCGGCGCGCGCGGTTGTGACGCAGCCGGCGGCGCTGACAAAACCGTTTGAGCGGGGGGAGTGAAGCTATTTCTTGCTGACTAAAAGTCAGCGCGCTATAGCGATGCCGCTGGGCGTCTGCCTGCGCAGACGCGGGCTCTTGTCCGCGGCGGACAATCGGCGTGCATGCGCCCTCGCGGGGCGATTTCAAATCGCCAAATTTTCATCAAGGAGGGAAACCAATGCGCCGCAACAAACTCGCGCTCTACTTGCATCTCAATTGGGCAACCTGGGATCGCTTGCCGCTCATCACGCCTGACATCGAGCGACGGTTGTATCGCAATATCGAGAGCGAGGCGCAAAAGATGGGCTGCACGGTGTTGGCGCTCAATGGAGTCGCAGATCACACACATCTTTTGGTCAAGTATCCGGCGACAATCACGATCGCAGATTTGGTGAAGCAAGTCAAAGGTGTGTCATCGCATTTTGTGAATGAAGAATTGAAGCCGAATGATTTTTTCAAGTGGCAAGGCAATTATGGCGCGTTCACAGTGAGCCGTTGGGATTTAGATAAAATCATTGGTTATGTCAAAAGGCAAAAAGAGCATCATGGTGTAGGCGATTTGGTTGTCGAATGGGAAGAGAATTATGAAGAGGTGGATGCTGCTGATTCAGAGAGCTGATTGAAATGTGGCATGCTGGGCTGATTTGAAATGGGTGCAATTGCTGATTGAAATCAGCCCGCAGGAGCCATTCGGCTGGGCGTCTGCCTGCGCTGACGCAAAACTTTTGTCTGCGCAGGCAGACAACCGGCAGTAATTGCCTGCGCGAGGCGATTTCAATCGCCGGTATTATTTCTCTCAGGAGGTGACCGCCGCGCGTGATTCCAAATTCCAAAAACCAACTGATCACATTCAAATTCCAAAAGGAGAAGAAGAAAATGTCCCGCAAAAACATTTTCACTAAAAGTGCTTTCAGCATCGTCGCGCTGATGGTTGCGCTCATCGCGCTTGCCGCGTGCGCGCCGGCGCCGACGCCCGCGCCCACTGCCGCGCCGCCCACCGCCGCGCCAAAACCGTTCCGCGTCGCCGTTGTGATGCCGAGCGCGTCGAATGACCTCGCGTTCAGCCAGAGCATGTTCCTCGCGCTGCAAGGCGTTCAAAAAGAAATGGGCGGCAAAGACAAGTTCGACTTTGTGTACACGGATAATATGTTCAATATCCCCGATGCCGCCGCCGCGATCCGCGATTACGCGAACAAAGGGTTTGACCTCGTCATCGCGCACGGGTCGCAGTACGGCGCGTTGCTGTCCGACCTCGCCAACGACTTTCCCAAGACCGCGTTCGCGTGGGGCACCGCCGTGGACACGTTCGCCAGCAAAGGCGTAAAGAACATCAACGCGTATACCGTCGCCGCTGATCAAGGCGGCTATGTGCTCGGTGTGATTGCCGCGAAATTGTCCAAGACGAACAAGTTCGGTCTCATCGGACCCGTGCCTGCCGGTGACGGCAAATTGCACATCGATGGTTTCGAAGCCGGCGTCAAAGCGACGAGTCCGACCGCGAATATCGCCAAGACGTTCACGCAATCGTTCAGCGATGCCGCGCTGATGTCGCAAGCCGCGCAAACGATGGTGACGAACGGCGCGGATATGCTCACCGGCACTTCGCAAGCCGTGACCGGCGCGATTGCAGTCGCGAAAGATAAGAACGTCGCGTGGTTCGGCAATCAATCGTCGCAAGCCTCGCTCGCGCCCAAGAACGTGGTCGCGACGCAGGTGTACGATTGGACGCCGTTCCTCAAAGAAATGATTGACAATACCAAAAAAGGAACATTGGGCGGACAGGTGTTCACCGGGACGCTCAAGAACAAAGTGCTCGTCGTTCAATACAATCCGGATTACGCCTTGCCCGCCGATGTGAAAGCATTGGCAGACAAGACGATTGCCGGCTTGATGGATGGGACGATTCAGACGGGTGTAAAGTAAATCGTATTACGTAGTGCGTATTGCGTAATGCGTCGCAGACAAAACGGAACACGCAATACGCACTACGATTAGCGCATCTCAATCGCTGATTGCGAATGATCTCAATCACATCCGTTGAACTAAAAGGAATTACCAAACGCTTCCCCGGCGTCCTCGCCAACGACCGCATCAATTTCGATGCGCGCGCCGGCGAGATTCACGCGCTCCTCGGCGAAAACGGCGCGGGCAAATCCACGCTGATGAAAATTTTGTACGGCTTGTATCAAGCCGACGCCGGCGAGATTCTGCTCAACGATACGCCGGTCAAAATCAAATCGCCCACCGACGCGCTCCGGCGCGGCATCGGGATGATTCATCAGCATTTTCAACTCGTCGCCGCGTTCACCGTCGCGGAAAACGTCGCGCTCGGTCTGCGCTCCACGCGCGAGCCGCTGCTCGATCTCGCCGCGGTCAGCGCGCGCCTGCGCGATTTGTCCGCGCGTTACGGCTTGAGCGTCGATCCCAGCGCGCTGGTCTGGCAACTCGCGGTGGGTCAGCAACAGCGCGTCGAAATTCTCAAGGCGTTGTATCGCGATGCCGCGCTGTTGATTCTCGACGAGCCGACCGCCGTGCTGACGCCGCAAGAAGTGGACGATTTGTTTGTGACGCTGCGCCGCTTGAAAGAAGCCGGGCACGCGCTGATTTTCATTACGCACAAATTGAACGAGGTGATGCGCATCAGCGACCGCGTTACGGTTCTGCGCGATGGGCGCGTCGTAGGAAGTGTAGCGACAAAAGAGACGAACACGAAGGAACTGGCGCAGCTAATGGTCGGGCGCGATGTGGTGACGAGTTGGGACAAGCCGCCGCGCAAATCCGAAGAAATCATTTTACAAATCGAAAATCTGTCCGCGCTCGGTGACAAAGAATTGCCCGCGTTGAAAAATGTTTCGCTCGATGTGCGCGCGGGCGAAATTGTCGGCGTCGCCGGTGTTTCCGGCAACGGTCAGCGTGAATTCGCAGAAACGCTCGTCGGCTTGCGCCGCGCGACCGGCGGCGCGGTGCGCGTTGTCGGCAACGCGATGACGAATCGCGCGCCCGCAGAGATTATTTCCGCCGGCGTCGCGTTTATCCCGGAAGAACGGCTGACGATGGGCGTCGTGCGCGATTTCACCGTGCAGGAAAACGCGATTCTGGAGACGCACGCGAATGCGCCGCTCGCGCGCGGCGTCTTTTTCGATTTCGGTCGAATCGCCGCGCACGCCGCGCAGTTGGTGCGCGAGTACGACGTGAAAACGCCGTCGCTTGCAACGCCGGTCAAGAGTTTGTCCGGCGGCAACATTCAAAAACTGATTCTCGCGCGCGAATTATCGCGTCAGCCGAAATTGCTCATCGCCGCGCAGCCGACGCGCGGGGTGGACATTGGCGCGACGGAGTACATCCATCAGCGGCTAATCGAACAGCGCAACGCGGGCATGGCAATTTTGCTCATCAGCGAGGATTTGGACGAAGTGCTCGCGCTCGCCGATCGCATCGCGGTGATGTATGAGGGTGAGATCGTCGGTATCGTTCCGCCGAATACGCGCGTCGAAGAACTGGGTTTGATGATGGCGGGGGCGAAACGCGCGTAGGGGCGAGGCATTAGCCAGATCATCGTTTCTGTTGAAGCAAGGTTGGTATGCGCCAATCCAAATTTCTGACCGTAGAGCTGAGAGTTTGTGAAAATAACCTGCTTGACGTCACATTCAGACACAGATGAGGTCACTTGACGAAGAACAGACAGGGTGCGGCACTGACATCCGCGTGCTGTGTTCATCTGGGGCAGCGATTTCCCAGCAACGGACACCCCGCTGGCTTGCTCTCGGTGGCTGTCCAGATCATCTGGAGGCGTTCGTGGACACGACATACGCCGCTTTCAAGGTTGACAGGTGTCAATGTTTTTGGCAACGCTGCCGCATTCTGAATTTGCCTTTCTCCGCAACCTATGCTATATTCAGGGCTGTTAGAGACAAGTAAATCCGGTCTAGGTGCGCCGCCCGGTTTTGGAACTGGGGCGGCGTTCGACTTTTTACCCCTCCGACACTCGCAAGTCATCGGGATTTGCGACCGACGTGTCCCCGCGGTTGTTCACCTCGGCAATCTTTACCGCACACAATAATTGTTTCGCTATAGAAAACGCGGACGCATGGTCATGCTCAGCAAAGCCAAAGGGCTTGCTCAGAATGACACCGTGCCGCGTTGCCTCTGTGGCAACATTCAGGAGTTTTATGAGCTTCAGTACTTTCGATCTTGATCCGCGCTTGCAAGCCGGCGTCAAGGGTATGGGCTTTGCCCAGCCCACGCCGATTCAAATTGCGACGATTCCTGCCGCACTGCAGGGTCAAGATATTCTAGGATCGGCAGAAACCGGTACCGGCAAAACCGCTGCGTATCTGCTGCCGATTATGCATCGCTTACTTGCGATGCCGGCGACGACCGCGCGCCAAACCCGCGCGCTCATCCTCGTCCCCACGCGCGAACTCGCGCTGCAGGTCGCGGAACATGCCGCGCAATTGCGCGGCAAAACCGGCATGCGCGTTGCCGCGATTTATGGCGGCGTCGGCATGGGCAATCAAATCGATGCGCTCAAACGCGGCGTTGACATCGTCATCGCGACGCCCGGACGTTTGCTCGATCACGCCGAACGAAAAAATATTTCGTTTGCCGGCTTGCAGATTCTCGTGCTCGACGAAGCCGACCGCATGCTCGACGTCGGCTTTCTGCCCGATCTGCGCCGCATCGTGAAACTGTTGCCGCGCGAACGGCAAACGATGCTCTTCTCCGCGACGATTAGCACATCGATCGCGAATCTCGCGCGCGAGGTCACCCGCGACGCCGTGCGCATCCAAAAAGAAACGACCGCGACGCCGAACGCGATTGCGCAAACCTTGTTCAGCGTGTCCGAGCATTTGAAGCCGCAAGTGCTGCAGCAATTGCTCGAAGAAGAAAAAATGGACAGCGTGCTCGTGTTCGCGCGCACCAAACATCGCGCCGACCGCGTGGTGAAGCAGTTGAACCAAAAGAACATCAAAGCCGCCGTGATTCACGGCAATCGTTCCCAGAGCCAACGCGTCGCCGCGCTGGAAGCGTTTCGGCGCGGGCGCTCGCGCGTGCTGGTCGCGACGGACATTGCCGCGCGCGGAATTGATGTCGAAGGCATTTCGCACGTCATCAACTACGATATGCCGATGCAGCCAGAAGACTATGTACATCGCATCGGACGCACGGGTCGCATGGAAGCCAATGGCAGCGCGTATACGCTCGTCACGTTTGAGGACGAATCGATGGTGCGCCGCATCGAAGCCGTGCTGAAGCACAAAATTCAGCGCCGCCGGTTGGAAGGGATTGATTACAACTCTTCCGCGTTTCGCCAGCCCGACAAGGAAACGATTCGCCGCTATCAAGAAGCGAATCGCGCGCGGCAAAAACCGTTCGCGCTGCGAACGGCGTAAGGCGCATTCGTCGCCTAGAAATCTCAAAAATACAACGCGTCTGCTGGAAATTCCGGTGGACGCGTTTTTTGGTTATCGCACCGCATGCGTCACGCGCAAGGGGGCTGCCTTTTCCGACACAGGGCTAGGTAGTTTGTGTTGGGAAACGCTCGTGGCTCGTGGGGCGGGCTTTCGAGCCCGTTTTCCCTGCGGACCGGAAAGTCCGCGCCACATTTTTCCAACAAGAACTAGGTAATCTCTCCTACTTTTGACGCAATCAATTGATTTCGCGCTTGCCCGCGATTATAATGATCGCGCATTCATTGGCAGATTCAAAATATGGGCAAGCCAACTCTGCATCTTCAATTTCTCGGTTCCCCGGTTTTTTGGCGGGAGAACCAGAAAATTGTGTTCGCCAAAAACCGCAAAGCGGTGGCATTGCTTTGCTTTCTCATTCTTTCCCCCGGCGATCATCCGCGCAACCGGCTTGCTCGCCTCTTGTGGTCCGGCTCTGCCGAACGAAAAGCCATGGCAAGTCTGCGCGTCGCCTTATTTGCGATTCGGAATTTGGTCGGTCCGGCGATCCTCTGTGCCAGTCGTCGCACCGTGGCTTTCCGGCACACGGATGCAATTACGATTGACCTGAACGAATTCTACGATTTGATTCGCGCGAGTCTTCATCACAGCAAGACAGACCGATCGGAAGACATTGCCAAACTCCAACGCGCGGTCGATCTCTATCGCGGCGACTTGCTGTCCGGCGTCGCGTTGCCGGAGAATTTACTTTTTCACGCGTGGCTCTTGGAACAGCGCGCCCGCCATCGCGAATTAGCGATTGAGGCATTGAGTCGTTTGGCGGAATACTATCTCGAACAAAATCGCTTGTCCGATGCCATCACCGCCACGCGCCGCATATTGACGCTCGATCCGCTGCGCGAAGAGACGCATCGGCTTTAAGGGCAAACGTCCTACCGAGACAAGGTAAATCGTACCTACTTTAAGCGCGGCAGTTGGGCAATACTGAAACCGGACTGCCGTATTCGTTTTTGCCCTACTCACCCGCGACCGCATCTGGTCGCATTCCCCACCCGTGCGCGTGAGAACAATCGGCAAGCCCGAGGAGAAAATCTGAATGTCTCGATCTGATTTCACTGTCCGCGTCGGCGGCGATTCCGCGACCGGCGGCATCATCACGACCGGCGAAATTTTCGCGCGCATCGCCGCGTACGCCGGTCTCGATGTGTACACAACGCGCACGATTCCCTCCGAGATCAAAGGCGGGCACGTGATGTTCCAAGCGCGCCTCGCGTCCACAGCCGTATGGTCGCAGGGCGATGATCTCGATATGCTCGTCGCGTTCGATCAAGAATCGATTGATCGCTATTTCAAACTCATCCGCTTCGGCGGCGTGCTGGTGTTCAACTCGAACGACGGACAACCGCCCGCGGTCACCGACGGTGTTACCACGTACGCGCTCCCGCTCAACGAAATTGCCAAATCCATCAACTTTCAACGCGGGCGCAATCTCATCGCGATTGGCGCGCTCGTGAAATTATTCGGCTTGCCGTTCGAGACCGCGACGACGGTTATCGAAAAGCAACTCGGCCGAAAAAAAGAATTGCTGGAACAAAATATCGGCGCGCTGAAAACCGGTTTTGATTACGTCGAAAAAAATATCACGCCGACCGCGCCGTATTCGCTCAAACCGCGCGCCGACGCGCCGGAACACGATCGCCTCGTCCTGAACGGCAATCAAGCGCTCGCGCTGGGCGCGTTTGCCGCCGGCTGTCGCTTTTTTGCCGGCTATCCCATCACGCCGGCGACGGACATTATGGAATTTCTCGCCGGCGAATTTCCGCGCATCGGCGGCACGCTGATCCAAGCCGAAGATGAAATCGCCGCGCTGGGCATGGCGATGGGCGCGTCGTACACCGGCGCGCGCGCGATGACCGCGACCTCGGGTCCGGGATTGTCGTTGATGACGGAACTGATCGGGCATGCGACGATGTCGGAATTGCCGGTGGTGATCGTGGATGTGCAGCGCGCGGGTCCTTCGACCGGCATGCCGACCAAAGTCACGCAAGGCGATCTGCGCATTTCCGTGTTCGGCGCGCACGACGACGCGCCGCGCATTGTCCTCGCGCCGGTGTCGGTCGAAGATTGTTTTTATCAGATGATCAATGCGTTCAATCTGGCGGAGAAATATCAAACGCCGGTGATTTTTTTGAGCGATCAGGATATGTCGGTGCGCGTGCAAACGATCGCGCCGTTTGATTTGACGCGCGTCCAGCACGCGCCGCGCTGGCTGTGGGAATCGAACGGCGTGAATCAATCGTACGCGCGGTATGCGATCACGCCGTCCGGCATTTCGCCGATGGCTTTGCCGGGCATGAAGGGCGGGCAGTACGTCGCGGAAGGGTTGGAACATTTGCCGAGCGGCGCGCCGGATTACACGCCGGAAGTGCATTTTGAGAATATGGAAAAACGCGCGCGCAAAATTCGCTCCGCCGCGTCGGAAGCGGATCGAATGCGCTTGCTCGAACGCTTTGGCGATCGCGGCGCGCCGCTGGTGATTCTCGGCTGGGGTTCGACGATTGGACCCGTGCGCGAAGCGGTCGCGCGGGCGCAAAAAGAGGGAATGAAAGTCGAAGTGCTTTACACCAAACTGATCTTTCCATTGCCGCGCGATCAGATCGCGGAATTTATCGCCGAGCGCAAAGCCATTCTGGTGCCAGAGTTGAATCACACCGGGCAATACGCGCGGATGATTCAAGCGGAATTTTGGCGCGAGGTCGTCAGTCTCCGCAAGTTCGGCGGCATTCCGTTCACGACGCAAGAAATTTACGATCGGATTAAACAAATCTACGCTGCGAAATGCAAGCCCAAGGGGCGCGGAGCGCGAGCACTTCCGACGCGACGCGCAAAGAAAAGAATAATTCGGAAATCGTAATTCAGCATGTCATTGCGAGAACTCCATGCCCTCGGGGCATACACGCGGACAGAAACAAAAAGGGTAGCAGCCCAGCCGCGCTGGGCGGAACAGCGGGCAGCGCGGCTGTCCTTCCACCCAAAGGGAAGTTTCTGAGCAGCACATTCGCTTCGCTCAGTGTAAACTCCGCGAAGCAATCTCCACGCCGCAATTGGAACTCGGGGATTGCTTCGCAAAAACCGCTCGCAATGACATGAGGAGTAATATGCCATCCAATCTCATCCAAAGTATGCAACCGCAAACGCGGACGTTCGAATTGGTCAACCTTTCGGCGAACGATTACAAAAGCGGCGTGCGTCCAGTGTGGTGCCCCGGCTGCGGCGATTATGGCGTCCTCGCTAGTTTTTCCAAAGCCCTCGCCGATCTGCGCATTCCGCCGGAACAAATCGTCATCGTCTCCGGTATTGGCTGTTCCAGCCGCTTTCCGATTTTTGTGAATTCGTACGGCTTGCACGGCACGCACGGGCGCGCGCTGCCGCTCGCGACCGGCGTCAAGATGGCGCAGCCGGAACTCGTCGTCGTCGCCGTCGGCGGTGATGGCGACGCGTTCAGCATCGGCATGGGACATTTTCCGCACATCGCGCGGCGGAATCCGGATATTACGTATCTCGTGATGGACAATGAAATTTACGGATTGACAAAGGGGCAGCCCTCGCCGACCTCGCCGGTTGGGATGGAGAAAAAAGCGTCGCCGTACGGCACGCTCGAAACGCCGCTCGATCCGATTCTGCTCGCGCTCGCGTCGAACGCGTCGTTCGTCGCACGCGGCTTTTCATCGAAACCAAAAGAGCTTACCGAGTTGATCAAAGCCGCGATGCAGCACAAAGGTTTTTCGTTCGTGCAGATCATATCGCCGTGCGTTTCGTTCAACGACATGACGCAAGAATTCAAAGGCGCCACGCTGCCAATCCCGGCGACGCACGACCCACGCGACCGGCTCGCCGCGATGAAACTCGCGGAGCACCCCGGCGGAATGTATCTGGGGATTTTCTATCAGCAACCGCGCCCGACGTACGAAGAGAAAATGCAATCTTTGCAAGACAAAAACGCGCGCGCGGATTACGATTTGCCGGAGATGATGAGCCGGTTTATGCGATAAAAACGTAGAGACGTGTCACCGACACGTCTCTACGTTTTTAAATTTTCCGATAATCAATCTGCTGATACCCCACCCCGCGCGGATCGCCGCGCTCGAACACCCCCAGCCCCATTTGGCTCGCGAGGCGAATGTAATTA
>JACQGS010000080.1 GCA_016199405.1 Chloroflexota bacterium
ACCTGACGCCGCGCGGTTGTTGAGAGACATCGCGGCAGGGACGACGCGCGCCAAGGGTGCTGATCACATCGCGCTTGATGGTGAGCGATCTGGAAGACCGCGCGGGCGATGCGCTCGCGGGTGTGCTTGATCGCGACTTGAAAGAACTGGGACGCGAGGATGCCATCGCGTTTATGCGCGCGCAAGGTGTGAAGCAAGGCACGCCTGCCGAGATCGCGACCGTGTGCGAGGCGTACGGCAATCATCCGTTGAGTTTGCGCCTGCTTTCGGGATTGATTGCGCGCGACACGCACACGCCTGGCGACATTGCTGCCGCGCCCCGCCACGATGTTCATGCTGACCTTGTCCAGCGCCAGCACCATGTCCTCGAACAATCCTACAACGCGCTCCCCGAAAAAGAACGCACGCTCCTCTCGCGCCTCGCGGCGTTTCGCAGCGCGATGACGTACGACGCCCTCGCGATTTTCAACGAGTTTGGCGACGAGGCGAAATTCGATGCCGCGCTGAGCGATTTGCAAGCGCGCGGTTTACTCCAGCGCGATATCGCGCACAACCGCTGGGATCTTCACCCGATTGTGCGGCACTATTGTTACGACCGCCTGACGGACAAAAAAAGTGCTCATACGCGTCTGCGTAACTATTTTGCAAAAATTCCTGCATCTGACGCGGACAAAGTGCAAAGCATCGAAGCCCTTGCGCCCGTTATCGAACTCTATTACCACACCATTAGCGCAGGGCGATATGATGACGCGTACCAATTGTTCCGAAACCGACTCCACGATGTAATTTACTTTCGTTTTGGTGCATACCAAACTCAAATCGAGCTTTTGCGCGTGTTCTTTCCCGACGGCGAAGACCGCCCAATACGCTTGAAAAACGAGTATAGACAAGGAATCACACTGAATTTACTCGCGAACTCTTATGCTCTTTTTGGTCAACCACGTCGTGCTATACCTTTTTACATTAGCTATATTTCCATTGCTGAAAGACAAAGGGACAAATTGAACCAAGCAATCGGATTGGGGGCAGTTGCGACTGTATCTTACTTTCCCATTGGCGAGTTCGTGAAGACGGAGCGAAACCTCCGTCAGCAAATTGAGATATGCCAAAAAATCAAGAACGAATTCCACGAAGCCGTCGGCCGTCAGGAGTTGGGGAAATTACTCGCCTATCGTGGCGCGTTCGATGAAGCCGCACAGGAATTGGAACTGTCTTCACGCTATGATTTGAAAGCGAATGATAAACAAGGGCAATGTGTTGGACAGCTATTCCGCGCACTTAAAGCCTTGCTGATGGGCAACGGAAGAGTAGCGTTGGAGGCAGCACAACAAGGGCGAACTCTGGCTGACGAAGTTGCGAAAATGGCGTATTCTTTCGAGCGGGACATCATCCGCGCCGAATGGCTATTGGGTGCGGCACTGGTGATGGAAGAAAAAGACCTGAACGCCGCCAGCACACATCTCACCGAAGCACTCACTCGCTGCCGCCACATCAATCTCGTGGAATTCGAGCCAGACATTTTGCTCGCGTGGGCGCGCTGGCATCGCATACGCGAAATGGACGCGAAAGAGGCGAAAGCATTTGCTGAAGAAGCACTTGCCATCGCGGATCGCTGTGAGTATCGCTTGAAGCAAGCAGAGATTCATAATTTTCTCGCGCGGCTCGCGCTGGATGCGGGCAATCGCGCGGCGGCGCGCCAGCACGCGGAAATTGCCAAAGAGCGCGCGTGGTGTGACGGTCCGCCGCATTGCTACAAACCCGCGCTGGATGAGGCGGAGAGGATGCTGAAAGAGAGCGCATAGAAACCCGTTTTTTCTCCAATCCGCAATCGCGTTCGTCGGCAAGACGATTTGCTCAATGAGTCGCCCGATGAAAGAAAAGAAAAAACGGGTTTCTACCTGGAGCGCGCAGAAATCTAGAAACCCGTTTTTTCTCCGAATCACAATAGCATTCGTCAACGAAAAGAAAAAAACGGGTTTCTCCAGACCGAGGACACATGCCCTATCGTCGCACGCAATTCTTTGAAGGCGGTTACTATCATCTCTACAATCGCGGCAACAATCATCAAGACATCTTTTTCGAGCGCGAGAATTATCTGTACTTTTTGCGCCAGCTGCGAAAATATCTCAAGGCGGATGTCGTTGAGGTTGTTGCGTATTGCTTGATGCCCAATCACTATCATTTGATGATTTTTCTCAAAGGCGAAGGCCTGGCAAAGTTGATGCAACCTTTTCTCCTCTCCTACACCAAAGCGATCAATGAGCGCTACAATCGGGTTGGCTCGCTCTTTCAAGGACGATTCAAAGCGATACGCGTTGACAAAGAAGAATACCTGCTGCAATTGTCGCGATATATTCATCTGAATCCTGTTGCGGCTGGATTGGTCAAGCGATCAGAGAACTGGGAATTCAGCAGTTACCGCGATTTCATTGGCTCGCGGAATGGAACACTGGCGAAACCAGATATTGTGCTTTCATATTTTCAATCGCGTGATGAATACCGAAAATTTGTAGAGTCGTCGGTTGACCAGAAACCGATTGAACATTTGCTGGTGGATTGAAAAATCAGAAACCCGTTTTCCTGAAAGCCCCCGAAGCGAAGCGGAGCGGGGTCAAGAAAACGGGTTTCTCCAGGAGCCCCATGCTTGACCTCGCCATTATGATCGAAGGACAAAACGGATTGAATTGGCAGCGCTGGATGCCGCTCGCGCGCGCGGCGGAAGATTTTGGTTTCGCCGGTTTGTACCGTTCCGATCATTTTACCAACGGCAGCGCGCCCGATCTCGATTCGCTCGAATGTTGGGTCTCGCTCGCGTGGCTGGCATCGCATACGAAACGAATTCAATTCGGCACGCTCGTCTCGCCGCTTTCGTTCCGGCATCCGACGATGCTCGCGCGCATGGCGCGCGATGTGGACGATTTGTCCGGCGGACGCTTTACGCTTGGCGTCGGTGCGGGCTGGCAGGAACGCGAGCATACGAATTATGGATTTGATTTGCTGCCACTGAAAGAAAGATTCGAGAGATTCAGAGATGGATTAGAAATCATCACGCGATTATTTTCCAGCGCCGCGCCGGTGACGTACGCCGGCAAATATTATCGCGTGAACGATGCGGTGCTTTTGCCGCGACCTCAACGCTCTATTCCGATTCTGATCGGCGGGCGCGGACCCAAGCGTACGCTCGCGCTCGCCGCGCGCTATGCGCGCGAGTGGAATACGTTTCTGCTTTCGCTCGACACCTACCGCGATTTATCCACGCGGCTTGATGAATATCTCGCGCAAAATAGCCGCTCGCCCGGCGACATTCGCCGGTCGCTGATGACCGGCATTTTGTTTGGCAAAGACGACGCGGCGGTGCAAAGCCAATTGCTCGCGCGTGGGCTGACGGCTGAACGACTGCAAGCGCGCGCGATGTTGTGGGGCACGCCCGCGCAGATCGCGGAGCAGTTGGGCAAAATGTCCGAGTTGGGCATTCAGCGCGTGATGGTGCAATGGTTGGATTTGGATGATCTGGATGGATTGGAAACGATTGCAAAGCAAGTCATTCCGCAGTTGAGGACTGGAAGTTAGAAGGTTGAAGTTAGAAATTGGACTGCGCGTCCAACCTCCAACTTCTAACCTCCAACGTCCAATCTCCATGAAAACCACGCGCGCCCGCAAGAATCTAGGTGAATCCGGTGAACGCGTGGCGGCGTTGTTCCTCGAACAGCGGGGCTACAAAATCATCGCGCGGAATTTTCGCACGCGCACCGGCGAAATGGATTTGATCGCGCAGGACGCCGACGGCTTGGCATTCATCGAAGTGCGCGCGCGGCGCGCCGGCGCGTCGATGACGCCGGAAGAATCGATCGCGACGCCGCGTAAACGCACGCGGCTGTTCGCCGTCGCTCAAGAATTCCTGTCCGCGCAGCCGGAATTTGCCGATGCCGCGTGGCGGATTGATTTGGTCGCGATTGAACTCGATCGCGCGGGGCGCGTGGTGCGGATGGAAGTTGTGAAGAACGCGGTGGAAGGGTAAGCGAGGGAGCAGGGGAGAGAGGGAGAGTGGGAGAATAAACCTCCCTTGCTCCCGCGCTCCCCTGCTCCCACTCGGATAGAAAGCGAATATTTTTGAATCAGCAAAAGGCTCTCATCGCGATTCTCGGTCCCACCGCCGTTGGCAAGTCCGCACTCGCGCTCAAACTCGCGCAAGAATTTCGCGGCGAGATTGTGAGCGCGGATTCGCGCCAAGTGTATCGCGGCATGGACATCGGCACGGCGAAACCGACGCGCGCGGAACGCGCGCGCGTGCCGCATCATTTGCTCGATGTCGTCAATCCCGGCGAAGCATTTTCGCTCGCGGATTATCAACAACGCGCGTACGCCGCGATTGACGCGATTCACGCGCGCGGCAATCTGCCTTTTCTCGTCGGCGGGAGCGGGCTGTACGTGCGCGCGGTGCTCGACGGTTTGACGATTCCGCGCGTCGCGCCGGATGCCGCGCGCCGCGCGCAACTCGAAACCGCCGACGCCGCGATGCTGTACGCGCGCTTGCAAGAACGCGATCTGCGCGCGGCGGAAAAAATTGATCCGCGCAACAAACGCCGCGTCATCCGCGCGCTCGAAGTGATCGAAACGACCGGCGCGACGATCAGCGCACAGCAACAGCAAGCGCCGCCGGACTATCGTGTGTTGCGGATCGGCTTGACGTTGCCGCGCTCGGAATTGTACGCGCGCATCAACGCGCGCGTTGATGCGATGATCGCGGCGGGATTTGTCGAGGAGGTGCGCGGCTTGATCGCGCAACCCCCTTTTAATTCCCCCCTAGCAGGGGGGATTCAGGGGGGTGCGATGAGCGGGCTGGGCTATCGGCAAATCGCGTTATTCGTGAACGGGCAGATTGATTTGGAAGAAGCCGTGCGATTGCTCAAGCGCGATACGCGGCGATTCGTCCATCATCAGTACAGTTGGTTTCGTTTGGACGACGCGCGGATTATTTGGTTCGATGTCTCGAGTGATGCGTCCGCCGAAGTCCGCGCGGTCGTCGCGGAATTTTTGAATCGCGATTGACGCGCTTGGGAATTGTGCTATAATAGAACGGTAGTTCGGTCACGCGCAAAAAGTAGCGGCGTTCGCTTTTGGCAAATCGTAACGGACAAAAAATTTTCAGCGAACGCTAATCCAAGGAGGCAAAATGACGCGCGAAGAAATTTTGGCATTGTGCCGGCGAGCGCCGGATGTTGGATCGGTGAAGCATGAAGAATTCGCCGATTACATCATCGTGCTCGAAACGCAGCGCCGCGTCGGCGATGAATGGCAAGCCGTCGAGCACGCGTATATGGCGGTGGACGGCAAACTCGCGATGGCGAATCTCGATCATCGTAAGCAAGGCAAGCGACTTGATTTTGGCGAGCCGCGCGTGTTGCTCGATAATCCGGAGCAACTCACTTTGCAAGTGACGATCGCGAGCGAAGTGTACGGCGCGCGGCACGGCATTGCGACGAGCCGGAAAAAAGGCGGGACGCGCGCGGAGAGCGAATATCCGTGGGAAGTCGCGGAGACGTCCGCGATTGGGCGCGCGCTGGCGGCGATGGGCTATGGCTTGTTGCCGGGCGCGGGACTCGCGAGCGCGGAAGATATGTTACGCGCGACGGCGTCGAGCGAAAAAGGCGAGGGTGCGCGGCGTTCGGCATCGTCGTTAATGAACGCGAATCAACGCAACAAGTTGATCGAGATGTATCG
>JACQGS010000081.1 GCA_016199405.1 Chloroflexota bacterium
CGTTCCCGCAGGCATAGCCGACGCGCCAGCCGGTCATCGCATAATCTTTGGAAAAGCCGCCGAGCAGAATCGTGCGCTCGCGCATTTGCGGCAGAGCGGCAAAGCACACATGCTCGACGCCGTAGACGAGCCGATCATAAATTTCGTCCGAGTATATCAGCAAATTATTTTTTTCCGCGAGCCGCGCGACTTGCAACAAATTCTCGCGCGACATCACGGCGCCGGTCGGATTGTTGGGATAGCCGATCAAAAGTCCTTTCGTGCGCGGCGTGAGCGCGCGTTCGATTTCTTCCGCCGTCACTTGAAAATCATTTTCGACGCGCGTGGCGACGACGACCGCGTGTCCGCCAGCAAAAATAACGCTCGGCTTGTACGCGACAAAGCACGGCTCGGGCACGATCACTTCATTGCCGGGATCAATCGTCGCGAGCATCGCGCAATGCAATGCTTCCGAAACGCCGACGGTGATCAGAATTTCGGTTTCGGGATCATAGCGGACGCCGTACAATTTGGCGAGATGATCGGAGAGCGCGCGGCGCAGTTCGACCGTGCCGGAGTTGGAGGTGTATTTCGTTTCGCCGCGTTCGATCGATTCCAGACCGGCGCGGCGAATTTTGTCCGGCGTTACGAAATCCGGCTCGCCGATGCCGAGCGAGATCACGTCTTTCATCGTCGCGGCGATGTCAAAAAAGCGGCGGATGCCGGAGGGTGGAACGGAATTCACGCGCTGAGAAAGATTGCTGTTTTTCATGGAGGTTCGTCCGGGAACGCAAGAGATTGAGGGATGGAGAGATTAGGTGATTGGGAGATTGGGTGATTGGAGGATTGAGAGATTGGAGATCAGAGATTAGAGATTAGACAAGATCAATCATTCACTTGCACGATTGACGATTTACCTACGTTGAGTTTGCCGCGAGCGCCGCGCACGTTGGCTTGTTCGCCAATGATGGACTCGCGCAACTCGCAATCACGAATCTGCGCGCCCGCAAAGACAATCGAATTGCTCACGCGCGAATTTTCGATCACGGCGTTTTCGGAAATGGACACAAAGGGACCGATCGTTGAATTTACAATGCGCGCGCCGTCGCCGATAAAAACCGGCGGAATGATTTGGCTCGCGGTCGTCGGGATTTCGCGCGAGCCGTTGCGTTCCAGCATGAGCCGATTGCATTCGATCCAACTTTCAATCGTGCCGGCGTCAACCCACGTTTTGATTTCGCGCGCGCACATACGCGCCCCCTGCGCCAGCATCACGTTGAACGTATCGGCGAGATAAAATTCGCCTTTCGTGCGAATATTCTTGGCGATTTGCTCATCTATTGCCGCGTACATTTGCGGCATCTCGCGCACAAAGTACATTCCCGCGAGCGCGAGCTTGGAGACCGGCGTCGGCGATTTTTCGACGAATTTGGTGATCAATCCGTTTTCAACCAATGCAACGCCGAGCCGCGACGGATCGGCGACGGCTTGCACAAACGCGATCGCATCGTCGCGGAAATCCGAAAGCCCGGCGAAATCCGCATCCAAAATTCCATCGCCAAAGAGAACCAATGCCGCGCCGCGCACGGACTCGCGCGTCAGCGCGACTGCCGGCGCTTGCCCGTTCAATTCGCGTTGCACAAAAAAATGCGCTGGCATTTTGTAGTTCGCTTTGACCCACGTTTCAATTTGATCGCCCAAATGCCCGACGACGAAAACGAATTCGTCCATCGCCGGAATCGCGGCGAGCATATCGAGAATGTATTTCAACGTAGGATAACCGGCAACGGGCAGAAGCGGCTTGGCGGTCGTAAAAGTATGCGGGCGCATGCGCGTGCCGAGTCCCGCGACGAGGATGATGGATTTCATGGATTGGAGATGGGAGATTGGAAGTTGGATGTTGGAAGTTGGAAGTTGGATATTGGATGACCGGCTTCAATCACGGATCACGAAATACGAAATACGAATCATGAATTATGAATTATGAATTGCTCTTCCCGCCACGACGATAACAAACTCACCTTTGAATGGATTCGTTTTGAACTGCTCGTCGATTTCCGCCAGCGTTCCGCGCACGACATTTTCCGCCGGCATCGTCAGATTGCACGCGACTGCCGCGCGCCGCGCCGATCCGAACACCGCGCGCAAATCGGCGAGCAACCCGGCGAGGCGATACGGCGTATCCAGAATGATCAATGGATCGCGGTCGGCTTGCAAGCGCTGCAATTCCGCGCGGCGTGCGTCTTTTTTCGCCGGCAATAATCCCACGAAGCGGAACCGCTCCGTTGCGAGTCCGCTGACGACCAATGCCGCGAGCAAACTCGATGCGCCCGGAATCGCGGTGACCGGAATTTTTTCGGCGATGGCTTGTTGCACCAGCCGCGCGCCCGGATCGGTAATGAGCGGCGTGCCGTGATCGGAGATCAGCGCGAGGTGTTCGCCGCCTTTCAGCCGCGCGACCAATTCGGGCACGCGTGCGCCTTCGGTATGCTCGTTGAGTTCGATCAGCTCTTTCTGAATTTGAAACTGCGCCAAGAGCCGCGCGCCGGCGCGGCGTTCTTCGCAAATCACCGTGACGGCTTCGCGCAAAACGCGTAACGCACGCGGTGAAATATCATCCGGGTTGCCGATGGGAGTGGAGACGATGGAGAGCATTACGTCTTGATAATCCGTACGATTACGTCGAGCGCTTCCAGCAAATTAATTGCCGAATGCGCCTCAACATTTTTCGGAGTGTGAAGATGGTAGGGAAAACTATCCAGGTCTCGATGATGAGGCGCAGAATCCCAACGGACAATCAGAGTATTTGTCGCATCCATCAAGTGGATTCGGTATTTGTGTCGCTCTATCGGCAGTTGCTCCGTGAACTCAAGCCGAGATCCATCTACGAAATTGATCTGTCCTTTGATGAAACCGATGCCCAAATTCTCGTCAATCTCGCGTTGAACCGCTGAGGAAACTACCAGCGCCGAGATTTTTCTCAACTTGGCATTCAGCGCTTCAAGATAGTCGTCAATACTCATAGTCGGACGCTATCGAGCAATTCCAATTGTTGTTCGGTTTGTTTCAGAGCATCCAGCGCAAATTCCCATTCAAACCATTCAGACGCGTCGCCCAACTCGCCATTGGAAAACCTTGCGGCGAATTGATCAGAGGTCATCTGGTGCGCCTGTTCAAAGTGATCGAGGCGCTGTTTGTAGGCGCGCTGATTCAACTCCAACGCTCTATGCTTCAACTCAAGACTGGATTTGACCAGCGGGACTGCTGCTTGTGGCATTGTCAAAGTTGCATCCATGCTGCCTCCACTTTCGAATTCGATTCTACTCGCAGTTTTCAGCACTGTCAAAAGATATTGTCAACTTGCGAAACTCAAACTACCCAACTCCCGATAATTGCTACAACACTTCCCGCTACGCTCGCCAAAAAATTCACCGCGTCATTGTCCAACCAACGCCAGCCGCGCACGCGCCGCGTCGCGCGCCCGCAGCGGTGCACGCGCGATTCGGTTTCGGTTTGATCGAAATCACAATAATAAATTGCTTGCACGGTTGCGCCAAGAACGGAATCGAACAGAGAGCCGACGAGTCCTGAAAAGGCAGTGACGAAAATGAAAACGGGGAGGTTGGAAATTGGAGGTTGGAAGTTGGAAGTTAGATAAGAAAGTTTTCCAATTGCGATTGACAGCGCCGCGATCATTCCAATAAACAGCGCGCCGCCCAATGCCACAAGCGTGCCCAGCCGCGTGATGCCGCCGCTCGTGCCGGTCGCGACGATTTTGCCGGTCGTGATCAAGCGCGGCGGCGTTTTGCTCAGCACGCCGAGTTCCGTCGCCCATGTGTCAGCATTCACCGTCGCCAGCGCGCCGAGGAACGCAAAGAAAAACGCCGGCTGTGGATTGAACCCGTACGCCAGCGCGATCAGCGCGCCCGCGCCGCCGTTCGCCAGCACTTGCGCGAAATCGCGGCGAGGCCCCTTTTGGAATTTTTCCGCGAGCGGTTCTTTCGCGCGCGCGTGATAATGCGACAGCGCCGATGACGAAACAAAAAATGCGACGAGCAGAACCGCCCAGAGCAAGCCGCCGCCGGCAAATACGAGCGTGCCGACAATCATCGCGCCGAACGCGCCGCCGCGCGAGAGCGAGCCGCGCGCGTAGCCAAATGCCGCGATGGCTAAACTAAACAGAATGCCGAGGAGAAACGCGGAGAAATTCAAGCGGGGAAAAATCCACCGACGATATTCAGTGCGCCGAGCCACATCAGCGCTTCCACCAACAACGCGCTAAACGCCAGCAGAACACTTGCCGCGCGCTCCGCGTGGTGTGCGAGCCCGGCGAGCGCGGTGTTGAGGACCAGGACGATGAACGCGATGATCGGTATGGCGAAGATGCCGGCTTTGCTGTCAATGCGGTCGGGGAAGCCGCTCGCGTCAAAATGGAGCGGCAGTACGTCGGGCAGAGAATCAAAACGCCAAAACAAAAAAATCGCAAGCGCGAGGTTGAGCGCGAGCGCCACCGCGAAAAGAATCAACAGCGCGCGATCCAAAAAAAATCGCGGGGGTTGCGCCGATTCGGGCGGGGCAAACGGGGCGCGGCGAACGCGATAGGGAGCAATTTCCGGCGAGTCCATTATTGCTTTACGAATGAAATGGTTGCAGAAAAAGCAAGGATTTTTAGGACGCGGATACACGCGGAAAAATCAGATCAAAGATTTTTGGGACGCGGACGATAAATCTTATCCGCGTTCATCCGCGTCCTATTCTGCTCTACGTCATTCGCGATATGCTATCGGCTATACACCGGCGTCAGCCAGTTCATATAGCCGGGATGTTTGCCGCGCACGACGCGGAAATAAACGTCTTGCAATTTCTGCGTCAACGGACCCACGCGCCCCGCGCCGATGACGCGGTGATCGATCTCGACAATCCCGGCGACTTGCGCGCCGGTGCCGCAAAAGAGCGCTTCATCGGCCACGTACAATTCGGAGCGATCGATCTGCCGCTCGCGCACCGCGACGCCGAGTTCGTCGCGGAACAATTGCATCAGGGTGCTCCGCGTGATGCCCTCCAAGATATTGTCCGTCACCGGCGGCGTGTACACTTGACCGTCGCGCACGATGAACAAATTCTCCGCGCTCCCTTCCGCGACGTGCCCGTCTTGATTCAAGACGATGCCTTCGTCGTAACCGTTCCAATGCGCTTCACTGCGCGCGAACGCCGAATTCACATAGCCGCCGGTAATTTTGCCGCGCGCGGGCAGCATATTGTCGTCGAGCCGCCGCCACGACGACGTGCACGCGCGGACTTCGAGTTTGATGTAATTGCCTTGCGGGCGCGTGAACATACAAAAATCAAACTCGACATCGTACAAGCGCGGCGTGATGTCTTCGGTCGCGTTGTAGACGAGCGGGCGCGCGTACATATCTTGGCGATAGTCTTCCCGCCGGATCAAATCGAGCGTGATCGCGCCCAAATCGGCATGGCTGTACGGCAGCGTCGTGTTGAATAATTTGCACGAGTTGAGCAAGCGGCGGAAATGATCGGCGATGCGAAAGACGTACAGCTGGTGCGCGTCGTCGTTCCAATAGCCGCGGATGCCGCCAAATGCGCCGATGCCGTAGTTGACCACTTGGGTCATAATGCTCACTTTGGCGTCGGCAATCGGCACAACTCTGCCTTGGAAGAATGCCCATTGCGGACGCGCAGTGACTTGGCGTTCGCTTTCGAGCGCGCGGGTTGTAAAGGGTGGGTGAATGGTCTGCATATTACCCTCCTGTGGGTTTAAGACGCGAGGTGCTCGCGCCGGCATAATCACTTCGTTGTGATTGATGAGGGTGCGCCGCGATAATCGGCGCGGATAAATCCAATTGGGCTTCCCAAGTCTTGAGCGAATCGATCAACGCGTGACTCGTCATGTCCAAATGCACCGGCGTGATCGAGACGAAATTTTGCGCGACCGCGCCAATGTCCGTGCCCTCTTCCAGTACGCCGCTCGGTGGATCGCCGCCGATCCAATAATATTTTCGCCCCGCCGGATCGGCGCGCTCGACGAGCGCATCGCGATAGATGCGCGTGCCGAGCCGCGTAATGCGAATGCCGCGCATTTGATCGAGCGGAACGTTGGGAATGTTGACGTTGAGGAACGTATCGGGCGGCAGGGGCGCGGAAAGAATTTGCCGCGCGATGTGCGTGGCGACTTGGACCGCCGACGAAAAATCTATTTCGGCGCGATTGCCGGCGTCGAGTGAAAAAGCAATCGCGGGGATGTGATTGATCGCGCCTTCCATCGCGGCGGCGACGGTGCCGGAATAGGTGAGATCGTGCGCGAGATTGCCAGCGGGATTAAAGCCGCTGACGACGAGGCGTGGTTTTTCTGGAATCAGTCCGAGCATCACGAGCGCGACGCAATCGGTCGGCGCGCCGTCGGTGCTGAACGCCGGCGAGCCATCGCGTAGTTGCGTCGAATCGACGCGCAGGGGCTTGTGCAACGTTTTGGTATGCCCCGCCGCGCTCCAATTTCGGTCCGGCGCGATGACGATCGTCTTGCCGAGCGGTTGCATCGCGTTTTTCAATGCCAGCAACCCCGGCGCATCGATGCCGTCGTCGTTGGTGATGAGAATATACATGGGTGTGGCGCGTAGGGGCGAGGCATTTGCAACAATTTGATTTACGAAAAAACAAATTTGGAATACTCCAAATGTGTTCGATAGAAAATTAGACATTATCGGAAATAGAACAAAAACCTGAATTGGACGCAGATGAACACTGATGAACACTGATTTTTATGGTTTTTAATCTGTGTCAATCTGTGTTAATCAGTGTCCAATATTATTTCCGATAAAGTCTATTGTGTGCAGGCAAATGCCTCGCCCTTACAAGATTATTTCACGATAAATTTACCGCTCATGCCGGCTTCTTTGTGGCCGGGCACATCGCAGTAGATATCGTATGTGCCGGCTGCCGGCGCCGTGAACGTTTTGGTCACGGTTTGGCCAGGATCCATCGAGAGTTGAATATTTGCCGCGGGGAACACCCAGTGATGTTGAATGCTCCCTTTGTTAACCTGCGTCACGGTGATGGTCTGACCCGGCGCCGCGTTGATGTCGGCGGGGTCCATTTTGAATTCCGTATGCGTCACGGTAACATTCAAACCGCCGGTCGGCGCGCTTCCGCCTCCACCGCCGCACGCCGCGAGCAACATCGCGACCGACGCGACCGCGACCCACAAAATGGTATTTCGTTTGGACATTCAGTCCCTCCTGAGTATGAAATTCAGTTAACAGTAAGCAGTCAACAGTTATCAGTAGAACCGCCTGCTGTTCACTATTCACTGGTAACTGATCACTTTTTTAATTCGTGTTGCACGATCACATTCACCGGCGCGCTCTCGGTGCGATTCCCGGCGGCGTCCATCGCGACGACTTTGATGACGTGCGATTCGGCATAGCCGGGATTGTTCGGAAGGGTCACCGTGTTCGAGACGATGATCAAGCCGGTCGTAAAGACCGCGGTGACCGCCGGGTTCGGCGCTTTGACGCGCGTCAACTGCGGCGATAATTGTTCGATCGACGTGAGTCCGTCCGGGTTCGAGATCGTGCGCGTGACGGTGATTGGTTTCGTGGGCGTGACCGCCAGCGCGGCTTGAAGCGTGGGCGTGAGCGTATCGGACATTTTAATCGTCCAGCGTTTGTTGTACGGCGCCACCGTCGTCGCGCCGACGTACGCGCCGTCCACATAAAACTCGATGCGCCCCATTGATGCATTGTCCACCGCATCCACGCCGATCGAAACCCACTCGTCTTTTTCCGGCGAATAGGGCGCGTTGTTTGCCGGGTGAATGATTTTAATCGTCGGCGCGGTATTGTCAACAATGACTTGGATCGCCGCCTGACGCAGATTGCCTCTTTTATCCGTCACGGTCAATTGCAAACTATACAAACCATCCAGCCCGGTCACGTCCCATTGTTCGAGCAAACTGCCGTCGACGCGTTCGTGATGATCGCTGCCGATTTGAATCCATTGCGTGGGATCCAAGCCCTTGCCGTACGCGAGGCGATACGTATCCAAATTATCAATCCGCGAATTGCCGACAATGCTGATGACGCCTTTCACCGGCGAGTACGAGAGCGGGCTGATAATGGCGACATCGCCGCCGAGCGGCGCGCGCGACGCGGTGTTGTATTCCGCCGGCGGTTGGGGAATATTATTCTCGTGCACCCAATCGCGGGCTTCTTCCGGATAAATCGGAAAAACCTTTTCTTCCACTTGATCCGGCGAATCGTACACCGTCGCGAGTTTGCCGTTCGGTTTGTAAATGCGGAACGCTTGCCAAATGTTGTCGAACGTTTTCGGCTCGGTGCCGGCGATGAATAATTCTTTGACGCGATCCGGACAGTACGGCGTCGGCAATAAACCGCTCGTCGCGCACACTTCCACGCGCGTCATGCCGGGCGGCTCGGCAAAAGTTTTCACCGGCAAGCCCTGATGAATTTTCTCCATCAAGTCGTGCCAGATGGGACCCGCGCCGGAAACGCCGCTGATGTGCTCCATTTCCGAATTGTCCGCGTTGCCGACCCACACGCCGACCGCGTAATCCGGCGTATAGCCGACCGTCCAATTATCGCGCCAATCGGACGTGGTGCCGGTTTTGGCGGCAGCCGGGCGCGCGAGTCGCAACACGCTGTTCGAGCCAAAGCCCGGCGCGCGCGCGGTGTTATCCGCCAAGACATCGTTCATCAAATACGCGAGTTGCGGCGTGACGATTTGCTGCGTCTCGGGTTTTTTGAATTCCGACAACACGTTGCCATTCGCATCTTCGACGCGGAGCACCGCAACGGGGTCGAGCGGGCGAAAACCGGGCTTTACATTTTCCGGATCGACCGGCGCGCCGATCATTTTGCCGTTATTCGCGAGCACGCTGTTCGCGTACGTCAGATCGAGCAAGGTGACTTCACCGCCGCCGAGCGTCAGCGCCAGCCCGTACCGTTCGCGATTGAGCGAATTGATGCCCATGCGATGCGCGGTGTTGACCACATTTTTCACGCCGACGAGATTCAATAACTTCACCGCGGCAATATTCAGACTCGAGCCGAGCGCGGTGCGCATCCGGACGGGTCCGCGATACTTGCGATCATAATTTTCCGGCACGTACGGCGGATTCGGCGCGTCGTCAAATACGGTACGGACGTCCATCAACATCGTCGCGGCGGTATAGCCCTGCGAAAACGCGGTGAGGTACGTGAAAATTTTGAACGAGGAGCCGGGCTGGCGCAGCGACGTCGCGACATTGACTTGGCCGTCAATATCGCGATCGAAATAATCCACCGACCCAACCATCCCAACAATTTCGCCGGTCGTGGGCTTGATGACGACGACGGAGGCATTGGTGACGTTGCGCTTGTCGGCTTGCAATTTGTTGATTTGATCGCGCGCGATTTGCTCGGCGGCTTGCTGGATCGTGTAGTCGAGCGTCGTGACGACCTTTAACCCGCCGCGATACAATGCTTGCGCGCCATATTTTTCTTCCAGCAAACGGCGCACGTAGAAAACAAAATGCGGCGCGCGAATATCAAAGCGTTTGGGCGTCACGCGCATTTTCTCGCTTTTCGCCGCGACGGTTTCTTCGAGCGTGATATAGCCCTGCAAGTACATTTGATCGAGGACGATATTGCGCCGGTCGATTGCGGCGAGCGGGTCGTCAATCGGATTGAGGAGCGGGTATTGCGGAATCGCGGCGAGGGTCGCGCATTCGCCGAGGTCGAGGTCTTGGACGTGTTTGCCGAAATAGGAATCCGCCGCGGCTTCGATGCCGTAGGCGAGATTGCCATAGTTGTTGGCGTTCACGTACCATTCGAGGATTTGCTTTTTGTCGTACTTGCGCGAGATTTCGGTCGCGAGAATCAGTTCTTTGATTTTGCGTGAGAGCAGGGGCAGCGCGCGCTCTTCGACCGGAATCAAAACATTCTTCACTAATTGTTGCGTGATGGACGAGCCGCCCTGAATGCGTCCGCCGGTCAGGGTAATGAACGCGCCGCGCGACATGCCGAGGACGTCATAACCCGGATTGGTCCAAAAATTCCGGTCTTCCAAGGCGACGGTCGCGTTGAGACAACTTTCCGGAATGCGATTCAACGGCACGACGGTGCGACTGCCGCCTTGCGGGTCGATGATTTCGTAGAGAACGGTTTGAGCGGTGCGGTCGTAGATGCGCGTGGTTTTGAATTGCTCGTTCGTTTGCGTAACAATCGCGCCGGGTTCGGGCAAATCTTTGGCGTAATAATTGTAGAGGTATGCCGCGCCGCCGGCGACCGCAATCGTCGTGGTGAACAAGAGACCGAGTATGGCGAGGAATCCACCGAGCGTTACGCGCAACGCGAGCGGAGTGGATGGGCGTTGACGCCGCCGGCGCAGAATGTGGGAACGTGCAGTCACGAAATATTTCTTCCTTTAATCTTGCTTAGAGTGTAGCACCGGTGAGAAAATCTGGCAAATAGTTGGAGGATTAGAGATTAGAACGCGGCTCCAACTTCCAATATCCGATTTTGACTTTTCCAGCCGAGTAGTGCGACAATCAGCTTCAGAGGATACCATGCCCGACCTAATTCGCACCTTCATCGCGATTGAACTCGACGCCGCGCCACAACGCGCGCTGGCGGACATTCAGGCGCGATTAATGCGCGCGCGCGGCGCGAACGCGGTGCGCTGGGTCACGCCAAAAAATATTCACCTTACGCTGAAATTCTTGGGCGCTGTGGAGGCGGCAAGAATGCCGGCAATTCAGCAAGCCGTGTCCGACGCGTGCGCCGGCAGTGCGCCGCTAACGCTCAAGATTGTCGGCATCGGCGCATTTCCGAATACGCGGCGACCGAATGTCGTCTGGGTTGGCGTCGCCGGTGATATAGAGCGAGCCGCCGTGCTCGCGCAGCGCATCGAAGATCATTGCGCCGCGCTTGGCTTTGCGCGCGACGCGCGCGCGTTCACGCCGCATCTCACGCTCGGGCGCGTGAAAAAAGACGCGCACGCCGGCGATGCGCGGCTCGTCGGCGAAATGATCGAGCGCGCCGGGATGGCTGAGTCGCCGGAGTTTCGCGTCGAGCGTGTCAGCATGATGCAGAGTGAGTTGAAGCCGGGCGGAAGTGTGTACGCGCGGCTGGCGGAAGCGCGATTGGAGGAGGGCAGATAGCGTAGAGCGTAATGCGTAATGCGTGTTGCGAAGTACGTGTTGCGTAGTGCGTGTTACGTAATGCGGATTGCGGATTGCAAATTA
>JACQGS010000082.1 GCA_016199405.1 Chloroflexota bacterium
AGCCGAGAAGGCGCAGATCAATTTGCAACGCCATCGCACGCTTCCCAAGTACAATTACACGATTCGGCCACGAATGTCGGATCGGTAAAAAGTGTTCAAGTTATTTTCGGACAAGGACTAAGGAGACACCTGCACTTGCGTGCGGTGCAAGTGTTCTTCAATCGCTTTCTCGAATCCAAGTCGCGGCGTGACTTGCAAGAGCCGCTCCTTCAGAATGACAGGGTAGGAACTTTTTGTTTTACGAACGCTTACCAAACGTGTTCTGCAAGCCCCGTATCGAAAGATGCGGGGCTTTTGTCTTGCAGGACTTTCGCTTGCGTGTCATTCCGAGTCGTTTTCCCTGGCACTTGCGTAACCGTCAGGGCACACCTGCATTGCAACGCACGCAGTGCGGTGCAAGTGAGTGTGCGAAGAATCTCAATTGGGAAACCGAGATTCTTCACTCCGTTCAGAATGACAAGCGAAAGTCCTGTCTTGAAAAATCCGTACTGATACGGATGGAGAGCGGCACCATTTTCCTGTATGATGGCGTTGACTTTGACATTCCGGATGAGAGTTTGAATGAAACCGATTTCTGTAATGCTCGTGGACGACAACCCAACGTTTCTTCGAATTGCGGCTCAGTTTCTGGACACGCACGAGGAAGTGCAAGTGGTCGGCGCGGTGAATTGCGGGGAGGACGCCGTTCTGCATGCCCGCTCCCTGCAGCCCGACGTTGTCCTCGTTGATCTCGCCATGCCGAAGATCAACGGGATGAGAGTCTTGCGTGATTTGCGCGCCCATTTCCCAAAGACCGCGCTGATCGCGTTGACGATGCACGACATCAAATATTACCGCAAGCCGGTTGTGAGCGCGGGGGCGAATGAATTAGTTTCTAAAGCCACGATGACTAGCGATCTTCTCCCCACCATTCGGCGCGTGGCGGAACAGACGCGGACGATTGTTAGATGATGCACTCTACAACGGCAAACGCACCGGACCAAATTGGGTAAGCGATGCGGGTGTTGATTAGATGGGAGTAGGTATGGATCCGAAGAATGCATTTCGCTACGCATGGCAACCGTATATCGTCGTCATAACTCTCATCGCCGCGCGCGCGGAAAGAGAAGGAGCAAAGGAATGAACACTTCATCGTCTCATTTTCCGACTTGGTTCAAATCCATTTCTCATGCGGCAAGTGTTACCGTGATTCTCGTCGTCGCGTGCATGGCTTGCAGCGCACCGCCAACGCCCGCGCCGCAGTTTGCGCTACGTATAGGGGTTTACTCGGTTCCGGCTTACCAGCCCTACTTTGTCATGCAGGCGCAGGGGTTCGATAAACAGAACGGCCTCCAATTGGTGGAGAAGACACCATTCGCAGGAGGGGCCGCGGTCATCGAGGCCATGGCGGCCGGTTCGGTGGATGTGGGCTACATTGGCAGCGTGCCGGTTCTTACCGCGGCCCAGAGCCGTCTGATCCCGAGCACAGTGGTGCCGGTGGCCGCCAACGATTTCGCCGACCCCGATCACCAGAGCGTCGGTGTCTTGGCTGCCCCTTCCATCAACAGTTGGAAAGACCTGGCGGGACAGTCTATTGCCGTCAATTCGGTTAACAGCATCCAGGGCGCTGCCATCAAAGGACGCCTCCAACAGGAGGGCGTCAAGGGCTACACGCTGGTGGAAATTTCCTTCGCCAACATGGGGTTGGCAGTGGCTGGCGGCAACGTTGCTGCAGCCACTATGGTAGAACCCTTCCTGACGCAATCGCTGTCGCGGGGTGATGGGAAACTATTAGGATGGATCATCGGCGGGACTCCCTTCGAGCGACTGGAAGTGACCTTGCTTGTTTTCAGCGCCGACTTCTACCGGAATAATCCCGAAGCCGTCAAGGCATTTCTGCGCGCGCAATTGCAGGCGGTCAAATGGATCAACCAGAACCCAGCTCTCGCCCGCTCTATCCTCACCAAACGACTGACGCTCAACGAGGAGGTCGGCCAGCAGATGACTCTGACGCGCTGGCTGTTAGACGGGCGCAACGACCCGGCTTTGCTGGAAAGCATGCAACCCCTCCTGGTGGAGGTTGGCATTCTCAAAGCGCCGATCCCGGCGCGCCAATTGTACGACGAGACGCTGCTCGATCAAGTCCTGGCAGAGAAGCGCTGACGCGAAACGCGCGAAGCGTCATGCATCATCACGTTTCACATTTGGAGAGACACCCATGCGCGGAATCAGACTATCAGTCAAGTTGCCGTTGCTGTTCGTCCTGGCAGTGGCGCTCGTCGCCATCGCGGTTAGCGTGCTGGCGATTTTCGTTAGCCGCGACACTTTGCAGGCGCAAGCGCTGACAGCCAACACCAACAGTGTCCAGGCGTATGCCAGTGCCATCAGTCTTTATCTGGACAATGCGCGCTCGGTTCTGGAGAGCACCGCCGATCTGCCGGCAATCACGGATTTTGCTTCCGCCCAGTCGGTTGACCCGGCGTTGCGCGGATTGCCGGCTGGCATAGACGCGCCCAAGCGCAATGTTGCCGCGCTGATTCTGGAACACTCGAAGGTATTCGAGTACGTTATGCTCTTGCGAGCCGACGGCTCCGTTTATCTGCTCGAGCCGTACGATTTGCAGGTCAAGTCGTCGCGTCCCGACCTGGCTTTCACCACCTGGTATCAAGAGGTGATGAGCACCGGCAAAACGGTCGTGAGCGATCTGCGCATCTCCACCGTGACCCAGCGACCGACGGTCGTGATTGCCACACCTGTGTTTGGCTCTGACGGGCAGATCATCGGAGTGTGGGCAAGCGCGCTCAAACTGAATCAACTTTCTCAAGTCGGTCGGGGCGGGCTTGAGAGCGGAACGCCCCCGCGCTACGGCTACGTCACGGATGGCCGCGGACTGGTCATTGGTCATCAAACCAAGTCCAAGTACGTGCAGGATCAGACCGACTTTAGTTTGGTGCCGCCGGTGCGCGCCGCGCTGGCTGGGCAACACGGCGAGGAGCAATTCGTTGATCCGATTGACCGCGATGAGAAACTCGGCGCGTACATGCCTCTCCCCGGCACCAAGTGGGCAGTCGTGTACGAAGTGCCCACGCAAGTTGCCTTTGCTCCGATTGTTGATCTGGCGCGCGGCATCGGGCTGGTCGGCGTAGGTGTAAGCGTTCTGATCATCCTAGCCAGCGTGGCAATCTCACGTCAGATCACCGTGCCGCTCGGGCAGCTTGCAACTGCAGCAAAAGCCATTGGCGCTGGCGATTTGACGCGGCGTACCGAGGTGCGGACAGGAGACGAGCTAGGTACGTTAGCCGACGAATTCAACCGGATGGCGGACGCGCTGTCTGAAAAAGAAACGCGACTGCGCGGCTATGCCCAGGAGTTGGAACAACGCGTCCAGGAACGGACCGCCGAACTCGTCCGCCGTAACCGTGAGCTCTCTGCGCTCTACACGATCAGCCGCGCTGCCGCGCAATCGCTCGACTTGGAGCAGATTCTCAACAACGCCATCGAGGCGACGCTGGAGGCGCTGGAAAGCGAGATGGGTGGCATCCTGCTTCTGGAACCGGATGGACAGACGATGACGCTGCGCGTGCATCGCGGTCTCTCGGACGAATTTGTGCGAGCCGTGCAGCGCATCAAACTGGGCGAGGGTACAGCGGGCAAAGCCGCCGCCGAGAAAAAGCCAATCATTCTCGATATTTCGGAATATCCAACCGCGCGGTTGGCGCCCTTTTTCGTCCGCGAGGGGATTCAGACCACCGCCAGCACGCCGCTCTTGTCGGCTGGAGAGGTGGTCGGTACCTTGAGCCTGGCAACCCGCCGCGTCCACGCTTTCCCGCCAGAGGAACTGGGATTGTTGTCTGCGGTAGGACAGCAATTGGGCAGCGCAGTGCGCAATGCGCAACTGTACGAGGCAGTTCAAAGCGAACTGGCGGAGCGCAGACGGGCAGAGGAATCAGTCAAGAAACTCAACGTAGACTTGGAACGCCGCGCGGCTGAACTCGAAGCCGCTAACAAGGAACTGGAGGCATTCTCGTACACCGTCTCGCACGACCTGCGTGCGCCACTGCGGGCGATTGACGGCTTTTCGCGCGTCTTGATTGGAAAGTATGCGACGCAACTCCCGCCGGAAGCACAGCGCTACCAGCAGATGGTTCGCGACAACACTCAACAGATGGGGCGCCTCATAGACGATTTGCTCACCTTCTCGCGCCTGAGCCGCCAGCCGCTGAAAATCCAAACCGTGTCACCAACCGACTTGGTGCGGCAGGCGCTTCAAGATTTGCGACCAGAGCAGGAAGGGCGATTCATCGAAACGACGATTGGCGATTTGCCGCCCTGCCAAGCCGATCCCGCATTGCTCAAGCAGGTTTGGGCAGACCTGGTCGCGAATGCACTCAAGTACACTCGAAAACGCGATGTCGCGCGGATTGAGATCGGATCCGTGATAAGTGAACAGGGGCAAGTGACAAGTGATAAGGGCGCGCCCCTTGCCACTCGTCACCCGTCACCCGTCACTTACTTTGTTCGCGACAATGGCGTCGGTTTTGATATGCGGTATGCCCACAAACTCTTTGGAGTCTTCCAACGACTGCATCGCATGGAAGAATACGAAGGCACCGGTGTCGGCTTGGCGATGGCGCAACGCATCATCCACCGCCACGGCGGACGCGTGTGGGCTGAAGCGGAGGTAGATAAAGGCGCAACCTTTTACTTTACCCTTTGAATGGGCTTTTCCCAAACAAAGAAGGAGGAACAAAAAGATGACGACCAAGACCAATCAAGGAAACCCGGCGGCGAGGCGCCCCAGAGACGATGAGCAGACGTCGCAGTACGCTCGCAGTCTCATTGAGGCGAGTCTGGATCCGCTGGTCACCATCAGTCCCGACGGCAAGATCACCGATGTCAATGAAGCCACTGTCAAGGTGACGGGCGTCAATCGGGACGCGCTGATCGGCACGGACTTTTCCAACTACTTTACGGAACCCGAGAAAGCCCGCACCGGCTATCGTGAAGTGTTTGAAAAAGGTTTCGTCACCGATTATCCGCTGACGATTCGGCGCAAGGACGGGAAATTGACCGATGTGCTGTACAACGCCTCGGTCTACAAAGATGTGCAAGGC
>JACQGS010000083.1 GCA_016199405.1 Chloroflexota bacterium
CAGTCTTCGTGCCTTTGTTGCCGCGACTTGAGTCGCCTGCGTGGAACTCTCTTATTCTTCCTCTTCCTTTTCAGCGTCCGCCGGCGGCGCCAAAAACGCGCGGATGCGCTTCCAAGACCTGACGATGGTTGCCAAGCCCGCCACCGCGCCGCTCATTGCCAGCCCGATCGAGACGATGAACGCGGAATAAAAGTCGACGCGAAAATCCAACTTGACAACTGCGCCCGGACCGCCTTGAGCCGATTCAAATGCCATTTCCACTTGGCGATGCGCCGTGTACGGCTCGAACGGATTGTAATTAAAGCCGCTCGAGTTCAGCGTCAGCGGAAAACGCTCCGAGTGCGCCGGCGGATTCAGCGCGCGCCGCGCCGCGCCGTCCGGAATGAGATCCGCGTCGAATTTCCGAAGCGTGACAAATACGGGTTGCGTAGAATTGATCTGGTCGGCTTCGACGATGATCGTCGCCGGCTCCGCCGAATTGGAACGCAAGACGCGGTCATAGTGGATCACGCCGCTAATCGCGGGATCGGAGAATTGAAACGGCGCGTTGACGGTGCGCGGAGCGAGCAGAACATCGGTCGCGTAGATATACAGCACCGGCAAGTTGGCGCCGAGCAAGATTGCCGCAACGAACGGCAACAGCCGCAGCCATTTCTTTGTCGCCGTTTCGCCGGCGGCACTCTCGATTTGCGGGAAACTAAAATGCGTGCGCAAGGCAGATTCATAGATCGGGTTCCGGATCTCGCAAACGCCGTTGTCGCGGATTGCGCCCAAGAGTTCCAGCCGCGCGATGTTGGGGCGCAGGCGGCTAAAGCGAATTTCTTTTTGGGACAAGATCTCCTGAATTAATTTTTTCGCCGTTGGCTCCGCGTCGATTTGCATCAGCATTCTTTCCAAATGATCGTCGCTGCGCAAAATATCGGCGGTGATTTGTTGCACCGTCTCCAGGGTAACTTTGGGCGGGCGGGTTTGTTCCAGCAGGGCGCAAACTTTGTGCGTAAGATACGGATGCCCGTGCGTCTGATCGAAAATCCATTGCGCGGCGTCCGGCGGCGCAGTGATCTTGGCGCGCGCGAAGTTTTTCGTCAATTTCCGCACGCCCGCCAATTCAAAGTCGCGCAGGTAGAGCCGCTCCGCGATGTTGAGCGGCGAGTTGGGTCCGGTCGTCAAGCGATGTAATTCTTTAGCGCCGCTAAAGACAAATAGATATTTTTCAAACGCGGCTTCGTCTTCTTTGCGGCGGCTCGAAAAAATATTGCGGATCGTTCCAAAAAACCCGTCGGCGAATGCCTCGGGCACGCCCTCCACTTCGTCGATCAGGATCGCGATGCGCGGCGCATTCACTTGCTTCGCCAGATCAAACAACATGCGGCGGAAATCCACCGAGTTCGCCGGCAGTTCCGCTTCGTCCATTTTTTTCCAACGCCGCGGCAGGCGCGGCTCGAGTTCATTTTGAATCTGATCCGCGACAAAGCGATAAAAATCCGATTCCGGCTGTTCGCGCACGGCGGCTAAATCCAGTAGCGCGACGCCAAAACCCTGCTCGCGTAATTCCGCGCGCAGTTGATACAGCAACGTGGTTTTGCCGGTTTGCCGCGCGCTCAAGATCGCATAGTACGCATCGACGGTCGGCGCGCGCACCGCGCGTATCAATTCGTCAAATTCGGGACGCTTGACGAGAATCGCGCCGTCGGCGGCGGGGTCGAGCGGACCGCGCGTTTTGAAAATCGGATTCATTCCGCCGCTCCCGGCGCCGTGGGAATATCCGCGAGCAGACTCGCGCGCAAGCCACTGACATCGTGCGTGCGGCGGAGAATGCCGGGCAAGGCGTCGGTGGCAAAAGCGAATTTGGGTCCATCTTTTTTCAGGATGGAATATAAACACAAGCCCTCGAACGCTTTTTCCAATTCGGTCGGCGCGATCTGCAAGCCGCGCGCGCGCAAATCGTCCGCCATTTCCGGCAACGTGACTTCGGGACTATCGAGCATCAAGACGGTGAGCAGGCGTTCGAGCGCGGTGGCGTTGCCCCACGCGATCTCGGCGAAATAATCGGCGAATTGCGCGGACTCGGCGAGCGCGTGCAGGTCGGCGCGCCGGATGAGCCGATCGCGCCGCGCGTTGATTTTTTTGATGAGTTCTTGACAGAGATATTGCACCAGATTGGGATGGCGCGCGCTGTGAAAGATGATCTCATCGGTGAGCGCGCCATCGTTCTCCAGCGAAATGCCCATTTCATTCATCGGATCTTCCACGACGCGGCGCGCTTCATCGGCGGTGAGATACGTCAGCGTGAGGATATTGCAGAAATTGAAAAAGACGAGCCGCCCGTCGTGGAGCGACGCGTTGAGAATTTTTTCGCCGCAAAAGATATAGCGGACTTGGTCTTCTTGCGACAGCGCGCGGAGAATGCGGAACAACGGCTCGCCCTGTTCGATGTCCGACTTGAGCAAGGCGTCGATTTCGTCAAAGAGCATCACCATGACTTTGCCGGGATAGCGCGTGCGCATGTCCGTGACCATGCGGCGAAAACCTTCCGGCGACGCCTCCGGCAAATGCGCGGGCCACAACGTATCGATGGCGTGAAAGAAATCGGCGGGCGTGCGAATGGCTTGGCAATCCAAGTAAAAGGGTTGATAATCCGGCATTTCTTGCAACAATTTGTTGACGCGCGCCAACACGGAGGTCTTGCCAATTTTGCGCCCGCCCACAATCGCGAAATTCGTATCGCGCACGGTGCGAATAATCGTTTTGATTTCGTAATCGCGTCCGAAAAACATATTTTCCGACACGGGTCCGCTCGTCACGTACGGCGACACGACCGTCAAGTCGACTTGATCCAAAATGATTTCCACCAGACGACGCGGTTGATCGCGCGCGGCTAGCAGGCGGCGAATGTCCGCGCCGTCGAGGACGATGAAATCGTGTACGTTCTTGCGCACGAGCGTTTTGAGCGTGGGCTTGCTGTCGGGCGAGGGCGTGTCGCGCAAGTCAATGATCAACGCGAAATAACTGGTGACGTTCAGCACGTTCATCAGATCGCGCAGGACGCCGATCTGATTCTCGGTGATGTCGTGGCTGGGGATAAACAGAATGGGAAAGCGCGGCGGAATTTTCAAGCGCAGCGCCGGCGCGCGCACGACAAACCCGGTCATATTTTGAAAGGTGCGATCTTCGACGCGCGTAAAGCCAAGCATCAGGCAAAGTTGATCCACCATCTGACTGCATACGGAATGGAAGGCTTCTTCACTCTCGACGACTTCCCACGCGGCTTTCCACAACCCCAGAAATTTTTGCGCGGCGAGATAACTGTCTAATTTCAGCGTCGGCGTCGGCGCGCTGACCAACGTGAGCGCATCGTTGGGATGACGCTCTTGGTATCGTTGCAAGGCGCGGAACAATTGCCGGCGCGGCATTCGATTCAAATTGATTTCATTCGCTTGCCCAAACGTCCACAGCGCATGTTGAATGGAATTTTCCCACAGGGACCAATCACGCGTCCAGGCGACTTCTTGCGCGGTTGGACTGTAGCGCGTTCGCCACGCCACCGCGACCGCGCCGAGCGCGAGCACCATCGCGCCGGCAATTGCGGCGGGCAGTTGCCACGCATTGCCGTTCGCGCGAATTTCATCGTTTCCGCCAAGCACGCCATAGCCATCCGTTCCAATGAATAGGCGCTGCGAAATTTCCGAATCCATCGCGATGGCGACGATATTGGTGCTCGGCGCCAAGCCGTCATTCTCGGCGATCCACGTCGCGCCATTGTCATCGCTGCGATACATTCCGCGATCCGTGCCGACGTACAGGATGCCGGCAGCGCCGCCGCTGATCGCAAACGATTGAAAACGCACGCGCGTCGGGAACGTGCCCTTGCCGACGATTTGCCATTGTTTTCCGCCATCATCGCTCCGATAAATTCCTTTCGATGCGAAAAGGGCAAAGAGCGTTTGCGCGTTGCGTGAATCCGCGACCAGTTCGCGGGTTTCTTCGGTGGGCAACTCGGTGGAGACGAATTGCCAGCCGGCTTTCGGATTGGAATGATCCAAGCGATACAAACCGCGCTCGGTGCCGGCGTAGAGGTTCGACGAAACGAGTTGAAGCAGAGAAACGCGCGTAACGCCGGGCAACTCATTGGACACGTTATTCCAGGTTTTGCCGTCGTCCGCGCTTTTGTAAAGCCCGCTGCCCAACGTGCCGGCGTAAATTTGCCGCGCGTTGTTCGCCACCGGCACGATGGCGAGACTGCTGATCGGCGCGTTCGCGACGTTATCGGTCAGCCGCGTGAACGTGACGCCGCTATCGCGCGAAACGATCACCGCGCTCGTCAAGGTGCCGGCGTAGATGTTGCCGCCTAGGGCGGGATCGCGTGCGAGTGTCAAAACGTTATCGCCCAAGTCCGGAATAGCGCGCCACGTTTTGCCGCGATCCGGACTATACGCCAAGCCCGCACGCGTCGCGGCAAGCAACGCGTTTGGATTTTCGGGGGGAATGAGCAAATCGTTGATGCTGGTACTCACGAGGCCGGCGTTTGATGGATTCCACGTGCGTCCATCGTCGGCGCTGATCCACGCGCCGCGCGGGGTGCCGGCATACAGCGCGTTGCGGTCGTCGGTCGTAAACGCGAGAACGGCGGATTCCCCCGGAATGGATTGCAGAGCCGTCCACGTGTCGCCGCCATCGACAGATCGAAAGAGACCTTTGGAAGTCGCCGCGTAAACGCGGTCGGGACGGCGCGCGTCCACAACCATGGGGCGAACCGCCGCGCCGGCAAAACTTCCACCGATATTCACCCAGCGTCCCTCGCGCCAGCGATACAGACCCTGCGTCGTCCCGGCAAGAATCGTTTTGGAGGAAACGACGAGGGTCTGCACACGCGCGCTGTCGCTCAGCCCTTCGCTGAATTGTTGCCAGCGCGCGCCGCGATCGCGCGAAACAAAAATGCCGGCATCCGTCGCGGCGTAGAGCGCGCTGCCATCGATTGCCACCGCGAGCGCGGCGACGCGCACCGGGCGGAGACCTTCGCCGGCATCGCGCCACGTTTCGCCGTTGTTGTCACTGCGCAACAGGGTATTCAAAGTGCCGGCGTAGATGATTTGCGGATTTTGCGCGTCAACCGCCAGCGCGAGGACAAAATGCTCTTCCAAGCCGGGGGCGGCCGCCCAGACATTGCTCTGCGGCGAGAATTTGTAAATTCCATTGTGCGTGCCGGCGAAAATGGTTTTGCTGTCCGGGCTGATCGCGAACGCCGTGATAGCGCGATCGTCCGGCAAACCGGTGGAAACCGATTGCCAGGTCGCGCCGTTATCGCGGGAGAGAAAAACGCCGGTGTTGGTGCCGGCATAGAGGGTATTGGGCGGCTCCGCCGCGCTGGCGAGCGCGTTCACTTCGCCGCCGGGAGGACCGCCGGTGGAAGACCACACAATCGAGCCGCCGGCGTGAACCGCAAGGGCACTGGCGAGGACGACGGCAATTGCCAGCCACACTGCTGTCCGTCGGATTGCCAACGCGTACCTCCGGGAATACTAGATTTGAGAACGTGCAGCCACTTGAAAAAGTTGCATACCAGCCCGACTGGGTTTCACGCTCACATTGGGCTGAAAATCTGGATCGAACCTCGCACTTTCAAGTGGATGCACTACATAGGTCGAACGTCCGCGATTATACCGGAACTCGCGCGGGTGTGCAAACTCAAAATGGACGGACGGCTCCGTCCACTGTCGCTTGCGTCAGCGAAAAAAACAGCATAGTCCGCGAATTACGCGAATTGCGCGAATGAAAACAAGAAACTCAGTCCATCACAATTTCATAAAGGGGGGAGCGCTCTCTAGCGCGTTTTCGCCCGAAAAGCGGCGTTAGAGAACGCCTGCCCCTTCAAATCTGTGATGTACTGAAATTAGCGAATATTCGCGTGATTCGCGGACAAACGCGCAAAGTAAAATGAGTTTGGCGATGTCGCGTCGCGTGCGTATAATGAACCGCTCATGAAAACTCAAATTGATATAGATTCGCAAGCATTTCAGAATTTCGAAGCAGACTGGAACGCGTTGCTGGCGCAGAGCGCGAGCGATTCGCTTTTCTCGACGTGGGAATGGCAGACCACGTGGTGGGAACATCTCGGGCAAGGCGAATTGCGCCTCATCTCTTTTCGCGACGATGCCGGCGCGCTGCTCGGTATCGCGCCGCTATTTTGGCACGACAGCCAACTCGCGCTCGTTGGTTGTGTGGACGTGTCCGATTATCTTGATCTGATTGTGGCGCGCGGACACGAGCCGGAAGTGTACGCGGCATTGCTGGATGTTTTGGCGAGCGCGGACTTCGCCGCCGCGCAACGCGCGCACTTTTGCAATTTGCCGGCAGCGTCGCCGTTGCTCGCGCAGTTCGAACCGATTGCGCGGGCGCGCGGCTGGCGCGTGAACGCGCGGCAGGAGGATGTCGCGCCGTTCATCGAATTGCCGGCGAGTTGGGACGCGTATTTGGAATCGCTCGATAAAAAACAGCGGCACGAAATGCGCCGCAAGTTGCGACGCGTCGCGGAAGTGGAGCATCGCTGGTTCACGCTGCCGCGCGATGCCGCCGCCGCGCCGGCGGTGCGCGATTTTATTGAATTGCATAAGCGGAGTCGCCCGGACAAGAATGTTTTTATGGATGAGCGGATGCAAAACTTTTTTAGCGCGATGGCGGAATTGATGCACGCGCGCGGCTGGCTGGAACTTTCGTTTTTGCAAATTCAAAACCAGCCGGCGGCGGCAATTTTTAGTTTTGTCTACAATAACGTGATGTTGGTGTACAATTCCGGTTACGATCCGCAGAATTTCGGCGCGTGGAGTCCGGGGGTCGTCCTGTTTGCGTTTTCGATTCAGGATGCGATTGCGGCGCGGCGGCGCGTCTATGATTTGTTGCAAGGCAATGAAGCGTACAAATATCGTTTGGGCGCACGCGATCAAAAAATTTTTGAAATCGAAATTCAAAAAGAGTGACGCGGGTCGCATGACGCGTGATGCCGCATCACTTGGCACTCGCCACTCGTCACGTTGACTTGGGGTTGCCAACCGCTGGGAATGCGGCTATAATAGCAACGAAATATTACGGAATGGATGATAAATCAGCGCGCAGGGGAATGGGAATGGCTTTACAAGGTGGACCGCCGAGTCCCCGGGAGGTGACGACCGCAAACGCCAACCTCGAGACGACGATGGATCTCACGGGCATCGATTATGAAATCAAACGATTCAAGTACGGAGACGTCGTCGCGGGTACGGTCGTTAGCGTATCGCCGCGTGAGATGTTGGTCGACATTGGCGCCAAGTCCGAAGCCTATGTCGATCAAGAAGAACTGGCGAAACTGAGCGCGGACGCGCTCGAAAAATTTCGTGTCGGTGAGCGAATTTTAGCGTACGTCATGGAACCGGCGAATCGATACGGCAATGTCATGCTGTCGCTGGTGCGCGCGCAAATGGAACGCGATTGGGAAGAAGCCGAACAACTTCTCAAATCGGAACAAGCGTTTGAAGCCCAAGTCGCTGGATTCAACAAAGGCGGACTGATCGTTCGCGTGGGCAAGGTGCGCGGTTTTGTTCCGGCGACGCAATTGGAAAGTCTGCCGCGCCGAACGCAAGCCACCGATGAAGCCGGCAAAGAAAACGAAGACCTCGCCGCGCTCGTCGGCAAGAAACTCAAATTCAAAATCATCGAACTCGACCGCCCGCGCAATCGTTTGATCCTCTCGGAGCGCGCGGCGATGCGCGATCTCCGCAAAACGCAACGCGAAAAACTAATGGTCGAGCTGACCATTGGCCAAGTCCTCTCCGGCACCGTGACGAGCGTGACCGATTTTGGCGTTTTTGTTTCGCTGGGCGGTGTGGATGGGTTGGTGCATTTATCCGAACTCGCGTGGAGCCGCTTTGAACATCCGCGCGACGTCGTCAAAGTTGGCGATACGTTGGATGTCCAAGTCTTGGGCGTGGATCGCGAACGCCAGCGCATCGCGTTGAGTTTGAAACGGCTGCAAGCCGAGCCGTGGGCGAGAGTGGAAGATCAATACAAAGTGGGGCAGATGGTGACGGGCACGATTACCAAGATCGCGCAGTTCGGCGCGTTTGCGCGTGTGGATGACAACATCGAAGGTCTCATCCACATTTCTGAATTGGCGGATCGACGCATCAACAATCCCCGCGAGGTTGTGAAAGAAGGCGACACGCTGAACTTGCGCGTGATTCGCGTCGATGCGGCGCGGCGGCGCTTGGGATTATCGCTCAAACAAGCGGCAGATGAGAATTTTTCCGGCGAGAGTGAGCACGCATCAGCAATAAGTGAGTGAGGCAACGAATCCAACGCGAAGGCGTTCAGTCTTGTGTCACACCTGCACCGCACGCAAGCGCAAGTGTGACCCGTGAACGGTTAGCGTGGAAATTCGCGGAGTGAGGTGACCCGTGATGTCTGACAAATTAGACAAGTTTACCAAGCGCGCGCGACGCGTGTTGACGTATGCGCAAGAAGAAGCCGCGCGTTTGAATCACAATTATATTGGGACGGAACATTTACTGTTGGGCTTGATTCGCGAAGAAGAGGGTCTGGCGGCGCAGGTGTTGCGCGATCTCGGGATCGAGCAAGTGCGCGTCCGCCAAGTCGTCGAAGATATCGTGGGGCGCGGGCAAGCCAGCGCGGGCGTGCGTTTGTCGTTGACGCCGCGCACCAAGCGCGTGATCGAACTCGCGGTGGACGAAGCGCGGCGGATGGGTCACAATTATATCGGGACTGAGCATTTGCTGTTGGGACTCGTGCGCGAAGGCGACGGCATCGCCGTGAATGTTTTGAAAACGTTGAACGTGAATCCCGACAAGGTGCGCAATCAATTGACGCGCGCGTTGATGGAATCCACGCCCGCGCAAGGCGCGGAACGCAAACGCAGTGACAACAAAACGCCTCTGCTCGATCAAATCGCCACCGATCTGACGTCGCTTGCCGAAGCCGGCAAACTCGATCCGGTCGTGGGGCGGCAAAAAGAGATCGAGCGCGTGATTCAAATTTTGTCGCGGCGCACGAAAAATAATCCGGCATTGGTCGGCGATCCGGGCGTCGGCAAAACGGCGATTGTCGAAGGGCTGGCGCAAAAAATTATCGCCGGCGACGTGCCGGGTCCCTTGTTGAATAAACGCGTGGTGCAATTGGATGTGGGGTCGCTGGTTGCCGGCACGATTTATCGCGGGCAATTCGAAGAGCGCATGAAACGTGTGTTGGAAGAATTGAAAGGGAGCAAGGCAATCCTGTTTATCGATGAATTGCATATGGTTGTCGGCGCGGGCGCGGCGGGCAGCGCGGTGGATGCCGCGAATATTCTCAAGCCCGCGCTTTCGCGCGGCGAAGTGCAAGTAGTCGGCGCGACGACCGGCGAAGAATATCGCAAGTATATTGAATCCGACGCCGCGCTCGAACGACGCTTTCAGCCGGTGCGCGTGGAAGAACCCTCCGTGGAAGAGACGGTCGAGATTTTGAAGGGCGTGCGCGAGCGGTACGAGCAG
>JACQGS010000113.1 GCA_016199405.1 Chloroflexota bacterium
ATGTCATTGCGAGCGATTTTCGCGAAGCAATCCCCGAGTTCCAAAGGCAAAGAGCATCGCTCCAATTGTGGCTTGGAGATTGCTTCCTTCGCTTTGCTCAGGACCGGCAAAAAACGCCTCCTTGCAATGACACCTAAGAATTATGCCTGAATCACCACCGCTCACGCTTCAAGAACTCGTCACGCTGGGCTTACCGCCAGACGCGCGCGTCCTTGCCGGAAAAAATTCACTCCAGCACCCGATCGGCTGGATCATTTCCGCGTCGATGGACGATCTCTGCGCGCGCGGCAGCGCCGGCGATTTTGCATTTCTGCTTCCACCATATGCGAACGATGACGAAGCCTTTTGGGAGCAAATGGCGCAGTGCGAAATTGCCGGCTGCGCGGTCATCGGAGATATTCCCGCCGATATGGTGCGCGGCGCGGAACGCGTCGGCGCGCCACTGATCGCGTTGCCGCGCGGAACCGACCTGCGCCGGTTGGAACGCGCCGCGCTCTCCCTGTTGTTAGATCGCACGACCGTGATGGAACAACGCGCCGGGAATCTGTATGCGCGGCTCACGGTTTTATCGGCGGAGAACGCCGGGCTGGAGGCGATGGTCGCGTTGATCGGCGCAACGACCGGCAAAACCGTTTTGCTGCAAGACAAGCGGCTCGCGCTGCTCGCGGCGTCGTTCATGCCGGAAGATAAAGCGCGCCGCGAGTTCTTGGAAAACTGGGCGCGGGATGCCGCCAATTTGCCGGAAGAATTGCGCGATCGCAAACGCGCGGCAAATTTTTCCGGCGCGCAGCGCCAAGCCGTTGGCGACAGCGACGAACGACTCGTCGCGCCGGTCGTCGTCAAAAATGTCGCGCGCGGATTTCTATCGCTCGTCGCGCCCGCCGCCGCGCTCGGCGCGTTCGATGCGCGGATGCTCGAGCGCGGCGCGTCCGCCTGCGCGCTCGAAATGGCGAAAGTCAAAGCCGTGCGCGAAGTGGAAAAAAAGATGCGCGGCGATTTCGTGGATGCGATTCTCGCCGGCACGCTCGCCGGCGGCGAAGCCGCGCGCTGGATTTCGCGCGATCAGTTTCCCAACACCGGCGCGTATGCCGCGCTCTCGCTGGGGTGGGCAAGCGGCAAATCGCCCACGCTGCGGCGGCTGGAAACGATCGTCTCCGGCGAATTGCGCGGCAAGGGCGTGCGCGCGTACGCGCATGCGCGCGAAGAGGAAATTATTATTTTCATCGCGCTCGATCCGACGCGTGGGATCGAGCCGGCGCAAAAACTCGCGCTCCGCATTCAGCGCCTCGCCGCGAGCGAATTTCCGGACGCGCGGCTCGCGACCGGCGTCGGCAAAATCGCGCGCGAATTGTCGGCTTTGCGCGAATCGTATCGCGAAGCGCAACAAGCGCGCTCCATCGCCGCCCGTTTAGCCGAAACCGCGCCGCTCTACTTTGGCGATCTGAACGTTTATCGCCTGCTTTTCAAGTTGGAAGATTCGCCCGAGCTTGCCGCGTTCTGCCACGAAACGTTGGGCGCGCTGATCGAATATGATCGCGCGCAAAAGAGCAATTTGCTGGAAACGCTCGCGGCATATTTCGCGCATCACGGCAATCTCACGCAGACCGCTGCCGCGCTGCACGTGCATCGCAATTCGCTGCATTACCGGATGGCGCGCATCGGTGAAATCGGCAAGTCCGATTTGGATAATTCCGAGACGCGGCTCGCGCTCCAACTCGCGCTGAGGGCGTATCGGATTTTGGAAGGGCGGGAGGAAAAAAGGGGCGGGTGAAAAGAATTGGACACTGATTCACACAGATTAACACAGATAAGAAAATCAGTGTTCACACTTGCCCTGGCGATTACGAAGTGCCAGGGTCTGTCCTGTTTTTTGCTTTTGTTGAATCCGCGCGTATAATCCCGTTGTAAGACTTTATCTTTGTCCCCGGTGATTTGAGCTTTGGTTGTGCTTCACAGGAGAAGTGCGGCGATGACTGCTCGCGGGGCAACTCGAAGAAATTATTGCAAGGGTGATAACGAAGCGCCTGCCGTTTGACGCGTCTCATCGCGTCGGCGGCGGGTGCTTTTTGGTTGGCAAAGCGCGGTTTCCCGCACCGATGCGGGAAACCACTGGTTTGCAGACATTCCGTTTCCAATTGGAAGCTGGTTGGCTAACCGCGAGAAAAGTTGTATACTTTGCGTAAATTACGGAGGTGCGTTATGAAGGAAGAAAGAATCTGGCGCGAATATACTGCTTTGCCACCTGAACTACAGAAACAGGTGGCCGACTTTATTACCTTTTTGCGAACGCGCTATGCACCGCTGCGCGCTAGCAAAACCACTAAACGCACCAAGTTGGCAGACGAGCCTTTCATTGGTATGTGGCGCAATCGTAAGGAGATGCAGGATAGTAGCGCATGGGTACGCCGTATTCGTCAAAGCGAATGGATGAATCGCCATGCCTGATTTTGTGATTGTAGATACCGATGTGCTGATTGACGCAGGGCGCAACATTGCCGACGCGGTTACTTGCCTCGAACAGGTTGAACACCAAGCGTCTCTGGCAATCAGCGTTGTCAGTGAGATGGAGCTTGTTGTCGGTTGTCGCAACAAAGCAGAACTTCGCACACTCGACAAATTTCTGTCGCGCTTTCGGGTGATGAAGTTGAACGAACCAACCTCCGACATCGCCATTGACTTGTTGCGCCGCTATCGGTTGAGTCATGGATTGCTGATTGCGGACGCGCTGATTGCCGCAACTGCCCTTTCGCAGATCGTCCCCTTGGTGACAAAAAATGGGCGTGACTATCGCTTCATCGCGGAGTTACGCTTGCTTCCCTATCC
>JACQGS010000087.1 GCA_016199405.1 Chloroflexota bacterium
CCCTTGTAGCATAGCGCCTTGTGCGCGTTTTTGAGGACGCCCACGAGGGGGCTAAGCTACCTCTCCGACAAACTGCTAGAGAGCGCTTCCCCCTTTATGAAATTGTGATGGACTGAGACTTCCAAAGTCTCGGAGACTTTGGAAGTCTGCGACCCCGCAGTATTTTGTGAACTATCAGATTTGAACGAGGCAACGATCAGGGATGGGAGGACAAGATTTATGGGGCGGTACGCGCACATTACCGGCTGGGGCAAATATCTCCCGCAACGCATACTCACGAACACCGAACTCGCGAAATCGGTTGATACGACCGACGAATGGATTCGCGAACGCACCGGCATCGGCGAGCGACGCATCGCGTCCGCGAAAGAAACGACGGCGATGATGGCGATCCACGCCGCGCGCGAAGCGATCGAGGTCGCGGATCTCGATCCGCAAAAAATCGATCTGATCATCGTCGCGACGGCAACGCCGGAATATACTTTTCCGGCGACCGCCTGCCTCGTTCAAGACGCGCTGGGCGCCTCGCGCGCCGGCGCGTTCGATTTGAGCGCGGGCTGTTCCGGTTTTGGCTATGCGCTCGCCACCGCGGCGAGTTGGATTCGCAGCGGTATGCATAATACCGTGCTGGTGATCGGTTCGGAAACCTTGTCGCAATTTTTGGATTGGGAAGATCGCGCGACCTGCGTCCTGTTTGGTGATGGCGCGGGCGCGGTCCTGTTGCAAGGCAAAGATCAGCCGGGCGGAGTGCTCGCGACGGTGTTGGGCTCGGACGGCTCGGGCGGCGAATTGTTGATTATCCCGGGCGGCGGGTCGAAACATCCGGCGAGCGCGGAAACGATCGCGACGAAGTTGCACGTGATCAAAATGAACGGACGCGAAGTGTATCGCTTTGCGACTCGCGTGATCGCACATGCCGCGCGTGAGGTGACGAAGCAAGCCGGTTGGACGATTGAAAAAGTTGACCTCCTCATCCCGCATCAAGCCAATGTGCGCATTTTGGACAGCGCCGCCAAAGCGCTCAAACTTTCCCCCGAAAAAATATTCGCGAACCTCGAACACTATGGCAACACATCGGCAGCATCAATTCCGATTGCGTTGTGCGAAGCGATTGACGCCGACCGGGTGAAGCCGGGCGATCGAGTGGTGATGGTGGCATTTGGCGCGGGGCTGACGTGGGCGGCGTGCGCGGTGGAATGGAGCGCGCCGAAACATCGCGCGGCGCCAGTGCAGGTCGCGCTCAGCCGCGTGCGTTACGGATTCTTTGGCTTGCGGTCGCTGCTCGCGCGATTGTTGCGGCGCATCGATGCGCTGTTCAGTTGGCTGATCGACCGCATCGAAGGCAAACGCGGCGGCGAATAAAGTTGACAACGCGCGGCAGGTATGCTATAAAAATGCCGAGAAATTGCAGATGAAAAACGCGTTGAATGCCTTCGCCCCTCGCCCGCGTCGTACGCCAACCGAACGGTTTGGCGCATTTGCCATTTCTCGCTGAGCGCGGAATTTTTCTGACGACGCTTTTGGCAAGCCCAGACCAATTATTTTTGGTCTGGGTTTTTGTTTTGGCAGTTTGTCATTGCGAGCCGCGCACTTGGCGAAGCAATCTCCAAACGACAATTCGGGGATTGCTTCGCACAAACCGCTCGCAATGACGGAGGAGTTGCGAATGATTCGCATCGGAATTTTTGGCGCGACCGGTTATACCGGCATCGAGTTGGTCAAAATTCTCGCGCGGCATCCGCAGGCGCAAATCGTTTTCGCGACCTCCGATTCCTACGTCGGCAAGAAACTGTCCGACGCGTTCCCATGCCACTACGATATTCCCCTCGTCGCGCACGATGCCGCGCCGCTCGATACGATTGACGTCGCGTTTCTCGCGTTGCCGCACGGCGCGGCGGCAGAATTTGCGAAACGCGTGCTGAATGCCGGCAAGCGCGTGATTGATTTCTCCGCCGATTTTCGCTTGCGCGACATCGCGCTGTACGAAAAATATTATGGCGCAGCGCATCACGCACCGGAATTGTTGCCGCAAGCGGTGTATGGGTTGCCGGAATTGCATCGCGAGAAAATCAAAGGCGCGCAGCTGGTCGCGAATCCGGGCTGCTATCCGACCAGCGTCATTCTCGGTCTCGCGCCAATCGTCCGCGCCGGCGCGAGCGAAGGCACGATCATCGTGGATGCAAAATCCGGCGTGTCCGGCGCCGGGCGCAAGCCATCCCCGACGACAAGTTTCGTCGAAGTGAATGAGAATTTCGCGCCGTACAATATCGGTCGCACGCATCGGCATTTGCCGGAGATGGAGCAAGAGTTGCAAGCGATCGCGCCGAATGCGAATTTGATTTTCTCGCCGCATCTGCTGCCGGTGAATCGCGGCATCCTTTCGACGATGTACGTCCGACTCAACAACGGCTGGAACGACCAATCGCTGCGCAATCTTTACACCGAAACCTATCACGCCGAGCCGTTCGTCCGGATTTTGCCGAGTGGGCAAATGGCGTCGCTCACGCACAGCAACTATACCAACTATTGCACGCTTTCGATTCATCACGTCGTGGACGCCGGGCAGGCGATCATCTGCGCGAGCATTGATAATTTGGTGAAAGGCGCGTCGGGACAGGCAGTGCA
>JACQGS010000090.1 GCA_016199405.1 Chloroflexota bacterium
CAACTGGGTCGGAATAGTGCACATGCTTGCCTCTCTCATCGGCAGATTTGGTGCAAGTATTATGCCTCAATGACCCTTTATTGAAAAGCTTCAATCAGTTCAGTCATTTATTACTCCGGTAACGCGGAGGAGATTCACACACTCCGATTATACAAATCATTTTGGGGATTTGCAAGCAAGATCCAAAGGGTTTTACTAATCACGGCATTGAATATCTTGCTCTCTTCAAAAATTCCCCCGCCCGGCTTTGCCCAAAAATTTATCGCCCTCGAAAATCACGCGCCCGCGCGCTCCAGCCATCGCACTTTCGGCGCTAATCCTCCGGCGGATGCCAACCGGCTTTCGCCCACAAGCGGCGCGCTTCAACGAGAATCACATTGTTCAAATGCAAGGCAGCCACGGTCGCGCGCCCACACGCGCTTCGACCAATGACGCGTTGCCGCGCTGGGCGAGCAGAGCAAATGCGCGCGCTTTTCGCAACAACACCCGGCTGTATGCCATACGCACAGCGTCCAATTGCTCCCGTTGTTCTGCCGTCAGCGTGCCGGCGCTCTGCAACTCGAGCAAATCGTCGAGTTGCGATTCTTGCTCTGCGGTCATCCCACTCAGACACTAGCCATAAATCGTCATTGTTGTATGTCGCCAATACCGCGAGGTCTGAACGAATCTCTGCCGGCAGTTCCGCTTCTGGCGGCAATGCCGTGTCTAACGTTTCGATAAGCACTTGTTCCAGCGGCTGCTCCAGCGTTTCGGCGGTCCGCTTGGCGCGCTGATAGAGTTCTCCCGGCATTCGCAAGATTACTGTTTCCGATCCCATATTGACCTCCGGCTCTCTCTACCTTTATTCTAGCCCGACCGTAGAAACGTGTCAATGGCTCGCAACCGCAACTGACGCGGCAATTGACTGCCATCGCATATCAGTATATACTATTCACAATAGTCAGTCGCCTGTAGGTGAAAGCCGGCTCCATGCCGTGCGCTTGGGAAACCAAGCCTAGCCTACAGGGGGCTGACTTTTTCTATATCAAAGGGATTGTCGCGGGTGTACCAGTTTCTTGGGTATTTGGCATTATCGTAGTGGTCCACAAGCAGACTCACTTTCTCCTCTACGAAACGATAGTATCGCATCTCTTGTTTCACAAAAGCCCGATACACTGCCCAGTTCATATAATCTATAACTTCCAGGCACGGTTCACCGATCGCTGTCTGCGGGTCAATCGAAATGCCGGTCTGTAATTTGGTATTCCAGCGCGCCTCGAACTTTGACACTCCCCGTTGAATTGCCTCTTCAAAGCGAACACGGCGTATGCGCGTGCCGCGCTGAGAAAAGTAGATTTGATTGCGCGAATAGCGGTGCAGGACGTTTTGAAATAGCAGAGTCACCAGATAGTCGTAGAATTCTCCCTCATTGGCGTGGAAAGTTGTCCTAAAGACCCGTTCGATTTTGCGCGCAACCACAAATTGCGCTTTGAAATCAAGAGTCCGGATCAGTTTATAGACCGCTTGCCGGACTTCGGGCGCGTCGTTCTTGGCATGAAAAACCCGATTGGATTTGCTGATTGAAGGAATTTGCTTCAGATACTCGTCGGCAGCAATCTGTTGATGCAATTCTGCGAGCGCACGACGCATCGGCGCGGGATTGGTCGTCTCGATAAATCCGAGAATGAGAATGGGTGAGCAACCTTCTTGACCGACGATCATATTGCCGTAGCGGTCGTAAAACGTCGGATCGCCTGATTCATCAACGAAAAACCAGTTCGTTCCTTTGATCGGATCTTTCAACTCACCCCCACGCTCATCATCTCTCTGTCATTTCGTAAATGCTGAAACTACACCAATGAATACCGTCCCCGCCGCAAAAATTCCCCCGCGCCCGCCTTCCCCACAAACTTATCCCCCTCAAAAATTACACGCCCGCGCGCGATGACGTACGCTGGCGAGCCGTCAATCGTCATTGCTTCGTACGGATTGTAATCCACGCGCATAAAATGCTCCGCCGCGCGGATGGTGAATTTGCGTTTTGGATCCCACACGACAATATCCGCGTCGCTCCCAACCGCGATAGTGCCTTTGCGCGGATAGAGTCCAAATAATTTTGCCGGCGCGGTGCTCGTCAGTTGCGCAAAGCGTTGCATGCTCCAGCCGCGTTCGACGACGCCACCCTGATACAGTAAATGCAGCCGGTTCTCGACGCCGGGCACGCCGTTCGGAATCTTGGCAAAATTTTCTTTGCCCAATTCTTTTTGCTTCGGCAAGCCGCGATAGCCCTCTTTCATGCAGAACGGACAATGATCAGTCGAGACAACTTGCAAATCATCCGCCGCGAGCGCGTACCACAAATGCGTTTGATTCGCGCGCTCGCGAATTGGCGGCGAGCAGACATAGCGCGCGCCTTCCCACGCGCCGTCGGCGTAATCTTCGTACGCGAGAAACAAATACTGCGGGCACGTTTCGCCATAGACCGGCAAGCCGCGCTCCCGCGCCGCGCGAATCTGCTCCATCGCGCGGTGCGACGACACGTGCACGATGTAGACCGGCACGCGCGCCATTTCCGCCAGCGCAATTACGCGATGCACGGCTTCCTCTTCGACTTCGTGCGGGCGCGAGAGCGGATGATAGTTCGGCGTCGTTTTGCCGGCGGCGATCATTTTCTGGACGAGGTAATCAATGATGCTGCCGTTCTCCGCGTGCATGCAAATAAATCCGCCGTTCTCGCCAGCCCGCGTCATCGCTTTGAAAATCGTCGCGTCGTCGAGCATCAGCCGGTCGGGGTACGCGGTGAATAGTTTGAACGAAGTGATGCCCTCACGCACGAGCGCATCCATATCCGGCAGCCAATCGTCCGGCAGATCGCTGATGATCATATGAAACGCGTAATCAATCGCGGCTTTGCCCTGCGCTTTTTGCATCCATTCATCGAGCGCGGCGCGCATCTTTTTTCCGCGCGCCTGCGTCGGGAAATCAATGATCGTCGTCGTGCCGCCGTGCGCCGCGGCGATCGTGCCGGTTTCAAAATCGTCGGAAGAGGTTGCCGCGCCGACGTTCAAATCCATATGCGTGTGGCAATCAATCCCCCCGGGAATCACGTAGCTCCCGCGCGCGTCAATCACGCGGTCGGCTGGCATCGCCAATCCCGCGCCGATCAGTTTGATTTTGTCGCCCTCAACAAAAATGTCGGCAGTGTAATCGTCGGTCGCGGTGATGATGTGGGCGTTGATGATGAGGAGAGTTGGCATTGGTGTAATTGGAGATTGGAACTTGGAGGTTGGAAGTTGGATGTTGGATTGATGCTTCCGAAATCCGAAATTACCGGTTGTCTTGCGCCAGCCGATTGATCTCCGCCTGCCCGCCCAAAATCGCGATGACATCCTGCGCGGCGAGTTCGGTATTGCCGGACGGATGAAATTCGGAGACGCCATCGTGGCGCACCAACACGACGCTGACGCGATAATATTTTTCCAGCGCCTTGACCGTGTGCGCGATCAATTTGGATTTCGGCGCGATGTTCAGCCGCGCGAGCGACAGTGCCTGCCCCTCGACCGAAATCGGCTGCGTGATGTCCAAACCGGCGGCGGTCGCGGCAAAGACCGGCGCGGCCATGCCGGTCGCGGAGAGCGCGGTAAAACCGAATTGCTTTTGCAGCGCGGACGCAAAATCGTCATCAAAGATACGCATGATCACTTGGATTTTCGGATTGAGACTGCGCGCCTTGACCGCGATCTGCATATTCAAGGAATCATTCTGACTGCACAGCACGATCGCGCGGGCGCGCGCAATGCCGGCGGCATCGAGCGCGGCATCGCGCGCCGCGTCGCCGTCAATCACCGGAGTGCCCATTCCGCGCGCGGCTTCCACAAGTTCCTCTTCCGGATTCAACTCGATCACGACCACGTCTTGATTCAGATCGTGCAAATGCCGCGTGACGCGATAACCGAGATGTCCAAGACCGACGAGGACAATGTGATTTGAAAACGTACAAGCGACTGCCATTTCCCACTCCTTGCTCCGATTGCGGCGATTGAACAAAAGAATCCCAAAATCCGCCAGCCCTTGCGCGAGAAAGCCAATGCCGACGACCGGCATCGCGAAAAAGAAGATTTGCAAATACCACGCGCGCGGAAACTCGCGCGCGCTCTGAAAGAAAACCATCGTCAGCACCGCATAGATCGCTTCGACGACACTGTTCAACGGCTCGCCGGCTTGCGCCGCGAGTTGAAAATACCATAGCCCGCCGCCGATGATCGCGAGCGTGAAAAGCAACAACGGCAACGCGAACTCACGAAAAAGCAACAGCGTGTCGCGGATGGACGCGCGCAGGTGGCGGAAAAAAGGTTTGTTCATGCAATCTTGTTTTGGTAGCCGATCAGCAACACCCACGGCAGAAACAGCGCGAACGCGAGCGCGGATGCGATTTGAATGTACGCCCCGTCGGCGATGAACGCGGCGATGCTCAAATCAAACGAGACCGCCCAGACGACCGCGCCCACGCGCGCGAGCCAGCGCGGAAAATCGCGCGTGCGATACGCGAGCGCGTTCAAAATAAATGCGGCGACGCAATACAATCCGTTCGCGAGTCCAATCGAAAGCGTGAGATACGCGCGATCCCACAGCGCATACGCATTCGCGGCAAACGCATCCGCGGCAAACCGCGCGGCAAGCCCGGGCGCAATGCCGATCCAAATCATTTCGTCCGCCCAATCCACGACCGCGCCGGCAAGTGCGAGCGCGACCGCGATCACTGCCCACGCGCGATATTTTTCCTCGACGACGTCCGCCCATGCGGCGAAAAACAAAACCAGCGCGAGCGATGCCGGCAACCACGTCGCCCACGCGATTTGCCACGCGCCGGCATTCGCGGCGACAAATTGTGCGCGCATCGCCAGATTGCCCGGCGGCAAGCCGCCGCTCAAAACAAAAAATGCCGCGCCGAGCGCGACGAGATGCACGAGCACGCAAAGCCACGCGAGCGCGCGGCGAGTCTGCGGAGAAAAGTAATTCATGATGAAAATTCTGCCCCTCCCTAAAAGGGAGGGGCAGATTGGTTTTCACTCGCGCGCGTCTTTCGCATCCGCGCGCGCTTTGGCGCGCAAACCGATCACCGTGCCGAACAAGCCGATGAGCGCGACGAGAATCGCGCCGGCGTTATCGGCGAGCGATTTGAGAATTTGATCGGTGAGTGAAAGCGGCGGCGGCGCGAGGACATTGATCGCAAATGGCAGATTTTGGAGTACGCTCAACTCGGACGCATTGCCGCCGACAATGATCGGAATCGAAAGTTCGAGCGAAAGCGATTGCGCGCCCGGTGCCTGCGACGCAATGTTCCAACTCCAGACCATTTCCTGATTTTGCTGAATGAGGCGGCGTTGAACGCCCTTGGGGGAAAAATCAAAATTCACGGCGCGCAATTCTGCAAACATCACCGGATAAATATCCACTTTGCTCGACAAGCGAAAAACGAGATCGGGCAAATCGGTCGTTTTCCCCGGCGCTGGCGCGGTGCGCAGCGAAGTGAGTTGCGCGCTCGGCGCGATTTTCAACACGATCGAACGCGACTCGCCCAGTTGCATCGTGACGGGATAGTCCACGCCCATCTGCCCCACGCCGAGCTTTTCGTCGGTCAGAATGTCGCCGGTGACGCGATTACCTTGCGCCGTTATTTCGTTCTTGGAATTCTGCACGACGAGCGCGGTGTTGGGTTGAGCGGTTGCCGTCCTGGCAACAGTCGCCGCGGGCGCTTGCGTCGCTTTTGGCGCGGAAGTTGGCGCGGGCGGTGCGGCAGTCGGCGAGCTCGCCGCCGGCGCGCAGGCGGAAAGAAAAATGACTGCGAGGAAAATGATCGCGAATAATTTTTTCATGGCTGCTCCCTTGAAAATAGGACACAGACGAACGCTGACGAACGCTGACTTTTTTGTTTTTGTCTGTGTTCTTCTGTGTTCATCAGTGTCCAAACTGCTTTTCATCTAGTCCAGCGAAATCTTATCTTTGATGCGATCATACAGCGCATCGCCGATGCCGCGCACTTTTTTAATTTCGTCCAACGTTTTGAATCTGCCGCTCTGCTCCCGATAATCTACAATCGCGCGCGCAATCGTCGGTCCAATGCCGGGCAGCGTTTCGAGTTC
>JACQGS010000091.1 GCA_016199405.1 Chloroflexota bacterium
ATAGCGCGCGGTCTCGAATTGTTTGGCGGAGGTTTTGTTGTACGGCGTGCGCGCGAGAATCACCGGCAGACGCGCGCCATTTTTCGATTCGACCGGGCGATGCACGTCGGCAGATAATTCGACGCCATCGCGCATCGGCACGCGGACGTTGTAATCGCTCCAGAGTTCACGTTGGGTTTCAGGCATTGCGTTCCTGTAGATTCGTGATCTGACCTTTCAACGCCGCGACGCGGTTCGCGTCAATCTTCCATTCTTTTGCCAAATCCGCGGCGTTCTGACACACCTCGAGCAACGCGTCGGCGAATGCAGAAACGAATTGTTTCTTATCGAATATTCCTTCGATCGCCGCGGGTGGCTCGTCTTCTTCGTGGTCGTGACCTTCATGCTCTGAATCAAACGCCGCCGCGGTGAAAAGCCGAAATAGGAACACGCCCGACGTGTTCATCGGTTGCGCGTGAAATTCATTTTGGAGATCTTCCTCGTCCCAATACGTTTGGGAGGGCAAATCGTCTTGGACGATGCTTTCCAGAAATGGGACGAGATCCTCCAGCGGCGCAAAGGGTTGCGTTTTGATTGCCCGCAGTTCGACGGAGGCGTGCGCGGCTTTGATGCGGCAAATCAGCGTGCCGGCATCAAGCAAGCGGCGATCCGTGTATTCAAATTGAACTGAGATTAGTCCGTCGGTCATTTGAGTATCCATTTTCTCCTCGTCGCAAGGTATAGACTTTACCCCAAATAAATTTTTCCACGAATTCACACGACCCTAGCACTTGCGTTCCCGCTAGGGCAAGTGAGAAACACGAAGGTCTCAATTTTTTTCGTGTTACTTCGTGTCCTTCGTGGGAGAATATTTTGTCTTATTCTATCCAAACTCCGCGCCGCGTGCGACGCGATCCGCGAGCGCGGCGTCGACCGCGTATTGATCGCCGGCGATTCGTTCGACCTGACAGCCCGCGCGTTGTAACTCCGCGTCGGCGTCCGTATTCACCGCCCGCGCATCTCCAACGATCGTCACGCGCGCGGCATTGCGCGCGGTTTCCAAATCCGAGCCGAACGTCGCCCCAAAGCGCAGCAAATAATTTCGCGCGCCCAACAGCCACGCCCGCGCACCGGGCGCGTCCGCCGCGCCGAAGAGAACATAATGCGCGATGGCTTGGCGCGGCGCGCGCTCCCAACTGAACGCGCGCGTAAAAGCCGGCAGCGCCTTGATCGCATCGATCGTTTTTTGCCGCGTGCCGCGCGTGAAACTGTACCACGCGTCCTCTTCGGGTCCAAAGAAAATCCATGGGCAGAGCGCGAATAAATAATCGGGCAATGCGCCGCCATGCGGAAGCGCTTGCGTTGCGAAAGCATCAAAGAACGCGCGATGGAATTGCGCGTGCAGGTCATCGTCAATTGCCGGATAGCGATTGTCCTCGCGCGCGCCAAATTGCCAGCCGCCTTCGCCGGCGATGAATGGCGGAATGAAGCCGAGTTCGTTTTCAAAGACCGGCGCGAGTTCAAGAAAAGACAGCACCGAGGTGTTATCGTCGAAAATCGTCGCGCCAGGATGATCCTGTTGATTGCGCGCGTCGTACGGATAATTCGGCGGATGATTTGCGCCGTACGGGTGCGGGCAGAACCACATGCGTTCGAGGATACTCGTCGCGTTCGCGGCGATCAATGCTTGCAAGACCGCGCGCAGTTCGGTCGCATCGAGCACTTGCAAGCCCGGCAATCCGCCGGCATCGGCGACAAGGTCCGCGTGCTGAATCCAGCGTTGCACGAATTGATTGAAATTCGGCGCGCCGCTCAGCCATTCGCGGATATCGCCCGGTTCATTGAAAATTTGGACGTATGCCGGAATGCCGAGCGATTTGAGAGCGGTGACATTGCGGACGAAATCCAAGAAACTTTGATCGATCCGGCAAATCCACCGCGAGACAGGCATAATGCCGGCGCTCCACAGCGTTTGCGCCGCGCGCTCAAGTTGCAATTCGTCCTGATGCGCGACGAGGCACCATTTCATTTTCAACTCGACCATTTTCGGCACGTACGTGTCGAGAATTTGCTGACGCAAGTCGAGCCCGAAATGAATACCGAGTCCGTTATCGTTTGTCGGGCGAGGGAAATCTTGGAGACGCATTTGTCCTCCAAGACCTTCGAGGTTTTGAAAACCTCGAAGGTCTACTGAATATCAATTCGCGTAGACAATTCAATATAATCGCCAATCACTTGATTCGCCGCGTTAGAAACAACCAGCCGCGCGCCGGTGATCGGATCATACATCCCGACGCGAATTTTGTAAATCCCGCGCGGCGCGCTCTCCGGCAGGGCAATATCGTACGCATCGATCAAATATTCGCCGCTGACCCAGCTCGTCGTGGGCAACGCGCCATTGCCGGGAATCTGATCGCGCTGCGCGATGAGATGATCGTTCGCATCGACGAGATGCGCAAAGCCGCTGTAGGAAACGCGCGGCGCGCTGAGCGCTTGCCAATACAATACGACGCGCGCGCTGTTCGGATTCCGGATGACATCATACCCAATCAACCGCGCAACATTCTCCAAACGATCCTCCGCGCGATTTGTCGCCGCCGGCGCACCAAAATAATGCGCGCGGCTTTTCACCTCTACTGTTCCAAGTGCAATGGCATCGCGTCCGTCGGTCGTTCGCTCGCGCGTCCCGTTTCGATTTTCGAGCGCGATCTGCAACTGGTACGCGCCGTCGCCGGCGTCGCCAAATACAAGGAGCGCTTGTGGATCGCGCACCATCTCGCCGGCGTGCCAATCGGTTGGCGGATAAACGCCGCGCGCGAGATTCGCGCGTGACTCGGCGACAGTTCTTCCCAAACTATCTTTGAGGACAAGAATCGCGTGATAATTTTCTGCCAGCGCGCGCGTCGTTTGCCAGTACAATGTGACGCCGCCGGAAAAACCGGGACGCAACGGCTCTATTGGCGCGTCATAGCCGAGCAAGCGCATTCCATTTGCATAATCCGCAGCAACGCGTTGCTGAATGTTTTGCGTGAGCGGTTGCGCCGGCGCGGCGATCTTGATGCTCGCGAGAAGTGAATCCGCGCGCGTGGCGTCATCTGCCGGGCGAATCGGTTGACCGATGCGCGCGTGATAGAGCGCGAGCCGCAGCGAATATTCACCGGGCGGTGTGCCCGCCGGCACTGCCAAGCCGACGCGCTGCATTCCACTTGCGAAATCGCGATCTTCCTGCGCCCAAATATTTCCGTTGCGATCCGTGAGGCGCAAACTGAAATTGACGTCTGTCGGTGGATTGCTGCCCCAATCGAACCAGACGCGCGCGAATTCTTGCCCGGCGATGATCGGCTCTAACGAAACGCCCCAGTTTCCGATCGAAATATCCTCTTGAAAAGCAAGCGGCTTGGTGGCGCGCGCCGGATCGGATGAACGCGCAAATAGTTCGAGGCGCGTCGTGCCGAACCAAGCATCAGAGACCGAATAGTTTTGCGGACGGAAATACGCATCGAGCGCATCTTCGAGCAGACGCCCTTGCGTTTGCAACGCGGGCAGCCACACGCGCGGATTCTTTTGCAGCAGCGCATTTACGCCGCTTTGCATTTTTCCCGCGTTGTTGATCCACGCGTCGTTTGGCGTTTCGATAATGTTGAGCCGCGCGCCGCGATAATACGCCGCGAGATAGCCGATCTGCCATGGATAGATCGCCAGAAAATTGTCATCTGCTTGCGCCAGCGATTGCATTTGTGCGATGAGGGGGCGATAATCGTCTTGGGGATAACGCGGCGCGGAATAGAAATTGAAAAGCGAGAGGGCGGAGGAGGCACAGATGACAAAGAGGGCAGAGAGGGCAAGCGCATAACGTTTTATCGCGGCGATGCCTGCTGCGGCGAGCAAATAGAATGCCGGCGCGGCAAAGAGGAGCAAGCGTTCATAACGAATCGGATGAAACGAAAAAAGCAGGTTGACGAGATAGCCAAGCGCGAGGGGAATGAAAAGAGAGTAAGTGGGTATGGGAGTGTGAGGGTGGGTGAGTGAATAGTTGCGCGCGCCAATTATCGCTAATCCAATCGGCAAGACGCTTGCCGCGCCGAGAAATTGCCAATCGGTGAGATGCCCAACAGAAAACGCGGCCAGGTGTTGTAAAAGAAACGTGAGCGGATCGAGCGGCGCGTAGGATTCAATCGCGACTTTGGATGAGACGTAGGCATAAAGCTGACCGCCCGCGTAGATAATCCATGGCAGGTACAGCGAAAAGATCGTGAGCCACAACGCGAGCCACCGCGCGAACGCTTTGCGCGCGAACAGCGCGACGTAAACAAATTGAAAGACGATCAGGAAAGCAGCAAAGTATTGGGTGTACAGCGCGGCGGTCATGCTCAGCGCGTACAGCGCGGCAATCGGCAGATCGCGTTTGCTCCATTCTGCTTTTTCGAGCAAGCAAACAAAAAAATATGTGGATGCCAGCGCGAGTGCGGTCACCAGCCCATACATTCGAACTTCTTGCGAGTAATAAATGTGGAGCGGCGAAAGCGCAAGCAACAGCGTAGCAATCCACGCGGGGCGAGGATCGCGGAAAATTGTTCGCGCGAGCAGATAGAGAAGAGGGATGGAGAGCGTGCCGATGAAAACGGAGAGGAGTCGAACAGCGGTGTCGGTTGCGCCGAACAAACCAATCCAGAATTGGAGGACGATGTAATAGAACGGCGGATGAATATCGAGCGCGGTGCGTTGTAACAATTCAGCGAATGGGCGCGTCGCAAAGAAAATGCTATAGCCCTCGTCCCACCACAGCGGTTGAAAATCCAAACGAATGCTGCGCAGCGCGAATCCCAACAGCGTGATCGCCGCCAGCAGTTTTCTGCCGCCAAAAGAAAAAGAGCCGAGCGCTGAACTCGGCTTTGGATTCCTTGGAATCATTTTGGGTTCTTCTTATTTGGGTGGCGCAAAATAATAGATGATCCAGCGTGTGGGTTGCATGAAATCAATGGTCACGTCTGCGGAGATCGGCGTGCGATCGGTAGTCGATCGAACGATCCGAGCAAGGAAGGGCGCATGCCCGCGAACTTCTGCCGCGTCTACTTTGAGATTGTAATACCAGAAATTCTGGGCTTTGCAATCAGTGCCTCCGAGGAACGATTCATACTCCTGTCCACTGGGCACCGAGATGCCGGTCTTGCTAAATGACCCGTCGGGTGATCGGATTTCAAGCACATAACCGCCCACGAAACGCTTGGGGGGATTGGGATCTTGAATTCTGGCGGCAATTTCATAGACGGGCGAAGTTTGCGGACAGGGATAGGATTCGGTCAATTGAACCGTAAATTGTGGAGCCGGTACTTGAGTGGGCGCGGGCTTGGCGGTCGGCGGACGCGGCGCAGCCGTTACCACGGCACGCGTTGACGTTGCGGTGGCGGCGGGGATTGGAGATGGCTGAGGAGTATCGGTTATTTCCGGTTGCGGTGTAAAAGTTGGGCGCGGGGTGCGCGTGGGTGTGGGGGTCGCGGCAAGCGACGCGACGAGCGTACTGCTGTCGCATGCTAACAAACTCAGCGCGATCAACAACGCGCCGATTCCGAATTTCGAACGGTGTATGAACACTTTTGCTCCTTGAATCGATTCGCGTAAATTATACCGGCGCGGCGCATTCTTGGCAAATAATCAAGATTGCTTTGCGCTTTTTTCTGTGTTATGATATTCACGCTTGGAAGGATGGTGAATGAAAAATGGTATCACTCGATGACGATCTGCGCGCCAGATTGCAGCAAGACCCGCAGGCAATTGTGAATCTGATCGTACGCACGCAACAAAATCGCGATCAAGATTTGGAAAGTCTCCGCGCGCGCGGGCTGACGATTCGCCATACGTATTCGCTGATCTCGGCTATCGCGATTCAAGGACCGGCATCCGCTGCGCTCGCGCTGACGCGCGAGCCATGGATCCTTTCAATCGAAGAAGACCAAACCGTCCGCGCCGTCTAACCTCGATATCATTCAAAGGAGAATGCTTCAATGCCAGATCCCACCAAGATTCATCCCAATCTCGCGGAACGATTGCAGGTACGCGGTTTTGGTCCAGCGCAACCGCTGCGCGTCATCGTGCGCTACAAAGCCGGCGCGCGCGCGGTCGCGACGATGGTCGAAGGCATCACCGAGACGTATCATACGTATCGCCTCATCTCCGCGAGCGCGCACAGCGTCGAAGTGAGCGCGATCGGCGCGCTGAGCGATCGCGAGGATGTTGAACAGATTTGGCTCGATGAGCCGGTGCACACCATGCTCGACGCGTCCGTGCCATTGCTCGGCGTGCCCCAAGTTTGGGAAGCCGGTTTCACCGGCAAGGGCATTACGGTCGCGGTGATTGATACTGGCGTTGATCTCGATCATCCGGATTTTGCGGGACGCGTCGCGCAGAGCAAGGATTTTACCGGCGAAGGATATTTTGACGGCAGTGGTCACGGCACGCACGTCGCCAGCACGATCGGAGGAACCGGCGCGGCGGACAACGGAAAATTTCGCGGCGTGGCGCCCGAATGCACGCTGCTCGCGGCAAAAGTTTTGCGCGGCGATGGCTCCGGCAATATGAGCGATGTGATGGCGGGCGTGGAGTGGGCAGTGCAACAACGCGCGCAAGTTTTGAATCTTTCGCTCGGCGGCGGCGGCGCGAGTGACGGCACGGACGCGCTTTCGACGACGTGCGATGCGGCGGTCGCGCGCGGCGTCGTCATGTGTATCGCCGCCGGCAATTCCGGTCCGGGCGCGTCGACGGTTGGATCGCCGGGCGCGGCAAAGCGCGTCATCACGATCGGCGCGACTTCGAAAGCCGATGCGATCGCGAATTTTTCTTCGCGCGGTCCGACGAAAGATGGACGCGTGAAGCCGGATTTGTGTTTTCCCGGCGTCGGCATCATCGCCGCGCGCGCCAAGGGCACTTCGATGGGCAGTCCGCAAGGCGACTTTTACACCTCGGCGTCCGGCACTTCGATGGCGACGCCGCACGCCGCCGGAGCGTGCGCGTTGCTTTTGCAAGCCAAGCCGGGGTTATCGCCGGATCAAATCAAAGATATTTTGATGGGCACCGCGAAAGATTTGAGTTTCGAGCCGAATGCCCAGGGCAAAGGCCGCGCGGATATTTTCGCGGCGTACACGCATGCCGCTGGCGAGGCGCCTGCCCCGACACCGCCGCCGCAACAACCGCCCGCGCAAGGACAGGGTTGCGCGGCAACAATCGGAAGTCTGGTTCAGATGATTAGCAAGCTCGCGGGTGGGCGATAGAGGAATGCGCTCTGAAAAAGGGTGGAAGGGCAGCCGCGCTGCCTGCTTCTGACGCCCAGCACGGCTGGGCTACCACCCTTTATGAAAACCTCTCACGGAGAACACAATGGCTAACGTCACCTACGATCATGTTACCAAAAAATTCGGCGAGGTAATCGCCGTTAATGATTTGATGCTCGAGATCCAAGACAAAGAATTTTTGGTCTTGGTGGGACCGTCGGGTTGCGGCAAGACGACCGCGTTGCGCCTGCTTGCCGGCTTGGAGGACGCGACCGACGGCGCGATTCGCATCGGCGATCGCGTCGTCAACGATGTGCCGCCCAAAGATCGCGATATCGCGATGGTGTTCCAATCCTATGCGCTCTATCCGCATATGAGCGTGTACGATAACATGGCGTTCGGGCTCAAACTCCGCAAAACGCCGAAAGCCGAAATCGATCGGCGTGTGAAAGAAGCCGCCGATATTCTGGGCATTGGGGAATTCCTTCAACGCAAACCCAAGCAACTCTCCGGGGGTCAGCGGCAACGCGTCGCGCTGGGCCGCGCGATTGTGCGCGAGCCGAAAGTATTTTTGATGGACGAGCCGCTTTCGAATCTCGACGCGAAACTGCGCGTGCAGACGCGCGCGGAAATTTCTAAACTGCACCAGCGTTTGCAGACGACGTTTATTTACGTGACGCACGACCAAGTCGAAGCGATGACGATGGGCACGCGCATCGCCGTGATGAAGGATGGAGTGCTCCAGCAATTGGACTCGCCCCAAAATCTGTACGATCACCCGGTGAACATATTCGTTGCCGGCTTTATCGGCAGCCCGGCGATGAATTTTTTTGACGCGAACATCGTCGGCACGCGCGACGAGATGGCTCTCGACACGGGTGGTTTCAAGTTGCCGGTGCCCGGCAATCGCCGCGCCAAGCTCGCCAGCTATTTCGGCAAG
>JACQGS010000092.1 GCA_016199405.1 Chloroflexota bacterium
ACTTTTGAGACAGGGTACTAGTGACGCTAAATCCTACAGACTATGCCGCCTTTGATGACGTCCAAGTCGAGGATTGGAGCGCATAAACCCAGCCGCGATTTTTCCCCGCTACTTTTTCGTCGTCTTCAGCCACAAACTCACACTTGTAGGTTGCATGGTTTCTTGCACCACCTGCACCAACCGATCATTCAATTTGCTCAACTCCACTTCATCGCGCGCGGTCGCGGCAAATTGCGCGAGCACACGCGCGGCGTCGTACTTGCGCCGATAAAAGCGGCGGTCAATCGCGTTTTGCACGCGGTGGCGCAAAGGGTTGAACAGCGCGGCAATCGCGAGCGTGGAAACGATGACCGCGAGTTCGGACGATTGCCCCGTCAGCGCGCGAAAAATTTGCTGAAGCAAAACGACCGTGCCGAAATAGAAAACCGCAAGAATCGCCGTTAGCGCAGAGTAAATCAACGTGCGCCGAATCAGCAGGTCAATGTCCCACAGACGATAGCGCATGATCGAAATCGCGATGGAGAGCGGAAGCAACAGCCCAAGAAGCGTGATGGTTGGAGCAACGATAAGCATGGCGGTTACGCGCGCGGGGCTGGGTTGATTCGCCGGAAAGTTGGCAAGCGAAAAAAGCCAGACCACCATCAACGCAATCGCGCTGGAAAAGCCGAAAACAACCCATTTGGTTTGCTGACGTTGAACGGCGTCCGAAATACGCGCGTAGCGATAAATCTGAGTCACCAAGCCCGCTACCGGTATCGTCATTCCTATCGCTAGTGCCACGACCGGAATAACAAGCGCGGTGATGGAATTGGTGAGTATTGCAATAGGGAGCATTGGGAGCAGAAAGGCGACAGACCAACGCGGCACAAATCGCCCATCGGGAAAAACAAAAAGCAACATGACGAATGCCATCACTCCCAATCCGAATAGAAGATCGAGGGGGATTATTCGAAAGGCGTCTACGCGCCCCAGCGCGTCGTTTGCCGAAGTGAAAAAGAGCGCGCCGAGAAAGACGAGGGCGTATGCAACCAACAACGCGATCCACTCGCTCCGTCGTCGCGCAAAGATTATCATTGCGAGCGCAAAGAACGCCAAGCCGGTTACGACTTCGATGCCGCTCGAAATAAGAGCGAGTATCGAGGGTGACCAACCCATTGCGCGGATGACGGTCAAATCCTGCGCGCCAAATTCCATCGGGTCGCAGATTAGGCGGACGCAATCCGGATATGGATCGAGAATTCGAATTGTTTCGCCAATTACCCACAGCGCGATTTGCGCGACCACGAGGACGAGCCAGAGGAGTTGCGCGAGAGTGCGCCACGTTCCTCTTGATTGTGTCGGATGTTCGATTTGTGAACTCATTTGTTCTTCAACCACAAACTCAAACTCGTCGGTTGCATCGTCTCTTGCACTACATCCACAAGCCGCGCGGTCAATGTTTCCAACTCCACTTCATCGCGTGCAGTCGCGGCGAATTGCGCGAGCACGCGCGCGGCGTCGTACTTGCGCCGATAAAAGCGGCGGTCAATCGCGTTTTGCACCCGGCGGCGTAGAGGGTTGAAGAGCGCGGCAATCGCGAGCGTGGAAACGATGACCGCGAGTTCGGACGATTGCCCCGTCAGCGCGCGAAAAATTTGCTGAAGCAAAACGACACTGCCAAAATAAACGAACGCCAGCGCGGCAGTCAGCGCGCCGTAGATTAGCGTGCGGCGGATAAGGAGGTCAATGTCCCACAAACGATAGCGCAGGATGCTGATGGCGAGCGCGATGGGGATGATGCTCATCGCCAGAGCTTGCGTCGGTATCAGAATTGAATAGAACGCTTCAGACTCGGCGCCCGATCCAAGGGTTGCCGCAATGAGAGCAGGGGGAAGGAGTAGCAATACCATCAGCCCAAAACCTGACACCAGCCACTTGGTCTGCTGGCGTTGGGACATACTGGAAACACGCCGGTAGCGATAGATTTGGGCAAAGACCGCCGAGCCCCATACAAGCACCACATACAGGAAGTAGAGCGACTGGGGCCAATAAGTTGGATTCAGCGGCGAGCGGGGTGCAAAGTTCCAGAAGAATGTTGTGACCGCCCAAAACCCGGCGGGTATCCATGCCCAACGGGGAACCAAACGCCCATCGGGGAAGAGATAGAAAAACAGCGGCAACATCGAATAGGCAAGGGTAGTCACCGAACCCGCCAAGATGAATCCAACTGAATCTTGCACCGTGAGCGGCAGTAAAACGTAAGAACTGCTGCCGATGCCGAAGGTGACCAGAAACAGCGAGGCGAAAAGCCCAATCGGGCTATCGGATTTGCGCCAGAAGATCACCAGTGCGACGGCGATGTACACCAGCGCAACAATCACTTCGAGTGTCAGCTCATATGCCGCATAACTCGCCGGTGACAAGCCGAGCTGAGATAAAACCGCGTTCATCGCGGCTTCGCTCCCATACTGTTCGATGTACTGCGGCGAAAAGCCGAGACTAGTCAACCCGTCCTTGACTTCGTCTTCGGGGGAGACCAATTGCGCATACCGCGCGGGCAGCGCGATGACCAACACAGCCACCGAAAAGACAAACACAGCCGCCCACACAATCCGTGCTACTGTGAGTACTCGCCCCTGCAAACGGGTCGCTGAGGCAAGTTCTGGATCGAGTGTCATTGTTTAGACTCCTGAAATTTAATCCCTGCGGAGTCCGCGCACCCAGACGCAGCATGCGCCGCAGCGAGAGATGCTGATTCCGCAGGATTCCTATCGCGCAGTACTATGGATTGGATGGGTTTGCGGTTTCTGCCGATGCTTGCCGCGCGAACATGACGCCCGTGCCGATGATGATAAAGTGAACGACGATAAAGGCGATGTACTCCGCTGCGCTGTACCCCTTGGCAATCAAGTACACGTCATCAACCACGCCGTGCAGGAGTTCAAGCCAGACCAGCAGCCAGACCGCGCCGAGATACTTGCGCGGGTCGCGCGATGCCCAGAGCATGAATGTGGCGATGCCCAATATTTCGAAGGCGAAGGGCGACCATCCATCCACAAAAGCCCTGAGCGCATTCTCGCCTAACCGGTATGGAATCGCTTGTCCAAAGAACGACGAGTCAACAAACGTGCCGTACATATTCACCACGGCGAGGAACAGGTAAAACGCGCCGACGATACGAAACCACCACGTTAGTTTTTTCATGCGAGTCTCCTTTTTTGTTTTATTTTTTCCGCAACCACAAACTCAGTTGACCAACCGCTTAAAGAATGTTATAACACTGCAAGGATTCTGAAAAACATCCGCAGGACAGTTGAATCATGCCAATCACAAAACGTTTGCCGACGCGCCAACCCCGGGTTGTCTTGGACACTCGTCAATCGAAGCGTCCGCGCTTGGTGGTGCAAGTGCCTCTGACCGAAGAACTCCATATTCGCCAAGCGTTGGAGCAATTGTCGCGAACCAAGAAGGGCATCAGCGCGCAAGCGGTCGTTCTGGATGCTCTCTGCATTGCCGCCGAACAAACCTACTTTTGGACGCCGGAATGGCAAGCCAAAGAACGCTCTGCCGACCAAGCGATTGCCAACAAGCGTGTTCGCACATTTGGCTCGATGGAAGAGATGCTTGAATTTCTTGACCAGAAATGAAATACCGCGCCGCTGAACCTTTCTGGCAAGCGTATGGCGAATTCCCGCCCGCGCTCAAAAGAAAAGCCCGCAAAGCGTTCCGCCTCTTTCAACGCGGCGCAGAAAATCCTCCCTTTCACCCCTCGCTTCGGATTCGCAAGATGCAAGGACATCCCGGTATTTGGGAAGGACACATCACGCTCCAATGTGTCTTCACTTTCCAGGTCGAGCAAGACTCTGGAACCGGTGAGCGCGTCTACGTTTTCCGCAACATTGGCACGCACGAAATCTATCGTAATCCGTAGAGTAACGAGTGACGCGCGCTCTCGTCATCCTCCGCCTCTCTCCGTCAGCCGATCCAACTCCTGCTTCAGCATCGCCGACTCTTGACTCAACTCGCGGATGCGCCGCGATAGCAATCCAAACAGCCGCCACGCGAGTGAGGGGTCTTCGTGAATGCGCCGCGTGAAATTTTCCTTGTCCACCGTCAGCACGCGCACCGGCGAAAGCGCGCGCACGGTCGCCGTCTGCACTTCTTTTTCGAGCAAAGCCATCTCGCCTAAAAATTCGCCCGCGCCGCGCACGCCCATGAAAACTTCCTGGCCGTTCTGCTCGCGCATCAGCGCGACCTCGCCCTCCAACAGCACCAGCATCCCTTCGCTCGCTTCGCCTTGCTTGAGCAGAACATCGCCGGGCTCGTAAAGCTTGCCGAGTTTGCTCATATCGCTCACTCCTTCTTGCCGCCGTGTATAATCATCCCGCGCGCTCGATTTGAACGAAAACAACGCGCCGACAATATCCAACCCAAACCGAATCAGAAATGCCGGATGCAGCGTCCGCACAAAAATCTCGCGATAGGGCGCGCTGCCGGTGAACATATCCCATAACACGATACTCATCCGCCGCGCGCCGCTGTGCGCTTGCTCGCGCGCAGTCATCCGCACCACCGCGCGGCGCGAAAAGCGCGACATCTGAATGATGCGCGTGACCAAGAAAATAACCTTGCCGACGAGATTATCGTTCGCGATGTTTTTGCACGCCGGCAAATAATGCTTGCGGAAATCCTCGGCAGAGATGCCCTCAAAGACGCACGTCGTCGCCGCTGATTTCGCGGTGCGATACGCCGCGCCGATGCCGTCCTTGTACAGCCGCGTCACGCCGCTATCGCCGATAAAGACGATGCGGTCGTCGTACGGTTGCACCGCGCCTTCCACCGCGATGCGCGGCGAGCATTGGCAATCGCCGCGTGCGAGGTCGAGTTCGAGCGGCATGATTTGCTTGACCTCCGGCGCGTTCAGAAATGTTTCGAGCAGTTTATTATCAATCTCCTCGCCGAGCAAGCAGAGCGTGACGTAATCGCCTTTGGGGACGAACGCGGCAAATTCGAGGCGCGGCAGGTTCAGCAGAAAAACGTGCATCGCGCTCCCCAGATATTTGCCGATCGTTTCTTCGCCCAAGCGATATTCGCGGATAAACGTTTTCGTCGTCTTGGGCGGCTGATATTTTATTTGCAATCCTTCAAACAACTTGAGCGCGGCGGTGTTGATGCCGGTCGTCACCGCCAGCAGATCGTACTCGGCGCCGTTGCCTTTGGCTTGCACGCGCACGCGTCCATTCGCGCGCGCGACTTCGTCCACGCGCGCGCGGATGACGTTCGCGCCTTTTTGCACCGCGAGCGATTGCAGATGCCCGTCGAAACTGCCCCACTTTAGTTCTTTCAACCCGCGCGGACCAGGTCCGCGAAACACCGCGCCAATTCTTTTTTCTTGCGCCGGCGTTTCGATGCGGACGCTGCCGGTATCGGTGTGCATCACGTACGCGGAAATGCCGCGCTGAACGACCGTCGGCGGCAGCGCGATGCCTTCGGTCGCCAGCATTTGCACGAGTGATTCGGAAATGATGCCGCCGCACATATTACAGCCGGGTGGACCGACAATCGTAAAATCGCGCGGCTCGTAAATGTCCACGTGGATTTTCTTGCCGGCGCGTCCCGCCATATCGAGCAAGAAATAACTAAAGAACGAGCCCGCCGGTCCACCGCCCATCACCGCCACGCGCGAGCCGTCTTGGAGTTGGAGTTTGGTTTGTGCATCCATTGATCGCCTCCCAAGGAATGTATGGTTATTCTTCTTACGCTTTCATGCTATAATGCGCTTGTCCGAAACTTCATGGCATGAAAGGGAAGGTGTACTCATGAGCGTCATACCAATTCAAGTAACTAGTGAAGGCGTCTTGATTCCCAAGACCTACTTGGACGACGCGAGCGAAGTCGAAGTTGTTGTCGGCGAGGATTATGTGCTCGTGCGTCCCAGACCCGTTGTGCGAGAACCGGTCACGCCCGACAAAGAGACCGAGTTGCCCGAATCTCGTTTCGACTTTATCGGCATCGGTCACACGCGTGATCCCCTCGCTTCGCGGAATGCCGAGGCAATCCTCGAACGCGAGATTAAGCGTACCAGCGGCTGGAGTCTTGACTAATGCCGGCGCTACTCGATACGGGCTTTCTCTTGGCGGTCATTGCCGAAGATGATCCACAGCATACTCTCTGCGTTCAATCATTGCGTCAAGAACGCGGCGTGCTGTTGCCTGATGTTGTGTTGCCAGAATTGGCGTATCTTGTCTTGCGCGATATGGACCACGCCACACTGGCACGTTTTTTGCGATCTGTCGGCGCAGGCAAAGTGGACATCGCCGCGACTACACCCGCAGACCTTCTACGCGCCGCGGACCTCTTGGAGCAATATGCCGACAGTCGAGTAGATTTCGTTGACTGCGTGATCGTCGCAGTGGCTGAACGACGCGGCATCACGCGCATTTTGACAATAGATCGCCGACACTTTTCCCTCATACGTCCAAAGCATTGCCCTGCATTTGAAATCTTCCCCTGACGCAGGCGGATGGCAACTGGCTGTCTCTCATTGGCTATCTGTTCTCTGCCGGCTGTTTCGTCTCATTCACGCTGAATACTCATATCACTCTTTGACCCTCGCACAAGAATATGCTAGAATTTCGCACGGAAAAGAGAAACCCAAGCGAGGATTCCAATGTCACAAAGCATAACCATCCGACTATCCGAGACTGCATACTCTCAACTCCACCGCGCGGCGGAGTTGGCGCATCAATCGGTGGACATGATTGTCGAGCAAAGTCTGGCTCACAGTCTGCCCGCGCTCGTTGAAGAGATTCCTTTGGCGTACCAGCCCGACGTTTACCCATTGTTGCAAATGAGTGACGCTGAATTGACCGAAGAAGCGCATCGTCGTTTCCCGGTTGACCGTTGGACCGAATATCAAGCGCTTCTCGCCAAGAAAAAGGAATTGTCACTCACCACCCCAGAACAAGATCGGCTTGCGGCGCTGCGTCGCGAATCTGATGTTTTGTCATTTCGCAAAGGGTACGCGGCGGTTCTCCTCAAACGGCGCGGCTATCGCCTTCCCACATTAGCCGAGTTGAGCCGCGCACAATGACCGTCTCGGCTTGCGTGCGTGTCCCTCTACAATCCCCGCACACAGGTTTGGATAGATCATTTCGCTTGGGACGAATCTAGCACGCGTGTTGTTGGATTGACCGCTATCGGCCGCGCCACCGTGCAAGCATTATCGCTCAATGATGAATTACGCGTGCGCGCTCGCGCGCTTTGGGTCGAGGCGGGCTATCATCCCCCAGAACTGTAATCGAGCGACGCACCACACAACACGGTCTACTACGCTTTGCTTTTCAGCAATACGCCCACGCCCAAGCCAAACAGCAGATGCGCGATCAAAAAATTCAGCGGCGCGATTTGTCGCAACGCGGACTGCGTGCCCGGCAGAACAACCGCTTGCGCAATCGTGAACAGAATTATTCCGAACGCGAGCCCGCTTAACCATCGCGGCGCGCGATTCAAAAATGGCATCGCCCGAAGCAAGACTGCAAACAGCGCGCCGTAAACGCCCGAAACCGCAAGATGCGTCAGCGCTCCAACGATAGGCGAAGCATTGGCGCCGGAAGCAAAACGCGCGAGAACTACCAACGCGTTCTCGCCCGCGAAGAATCCGGCAAGCACGAGATACAACACCATCGCGATCCCCGCGCCAACGCCGGCGAACAACCCGTCCACGGCCGCGTCCCCCCAACTTTTTTGCCGAGCGCCCGTCAATTTGCCGCTAGTCATCTGTCGCCTCCTATTTCAGAAACTTGTTCGCGCTTCCCTCGAATTCAATTCATTTTTATCACCGCTGCGTCCTTGAATCGTTACGGCGGACGTTACCGCATCCGGTTATTTCTCGCTTCGAGGACGACTGAACTAGAACGGTCGAAACATCATGAGCCACAAAATCAACGCCAGCCCAATACCACCGATCGCGGTGGTTTCTTCCGGCATGCGCGAATTCAACAGCGCGGCGCGATCCGCCTCGCGCGCCGGCGCAATTGCCGGCTGAGTTTTTCTGCCGTCGAACCATTCCATCCCGGCGGCTTGGCGCAACTTGCCGTAATATGAACTGCCGCGATAAAACATCAACGCGGCGACAACGATTAACAGCGCGAGCGATGCCCAGATCCAGCCGTGTCCCCACGCATCGCGCACAAAACCGGCGACGATGCCGGTAATCAGCAATCCGAGCAAACCGACATACATCACCGTGTACGAACTTGTGGAGAGTTCGAGCAACGCGCGGGTGCGTTCTAGACTTTTTTCTTTACGAACTTGAAAGGCGACGGCAACCGACCCGCCGTGTGAAAGCAAAAAGAAGAATGCAAAGAGGATGTGCAGGTAAATCAACCAGCGATCCATGTATTCCCCTCCTCAGAAAATGTGGGACAATTTTGCAAATTGTC
>JACQGS010000093.1 GCA_016199405.1 Chloroflexota bacterium
GCAGCGACAATCCTTCCAGAAATTCCCCGCGATAAAGTTCCACGGCTCGCCGCATCCGCGTCTGACACTCGGCGCAAGATTCCAAGCGGCGATGTTTGTGCTGGCGGCAGGCGCGCAGCAATTGATCGAACTCGCGCACGTCGAGCCAGCACGGATGTGTGGATTGGGGATTCCAATTGTCGGGATTGAATTGCGCTTCGGTTGAGTTGATGAGGAGATAGGGCGCGTTTTTCTTTTCGCGGAGGGCTTGGCGGAGACGTGAAAAAGATTTCCGGAGATTATTCGCGGCGAGCGTCTCGGAGTTCTGCGACCAAAACAACGCGGCGAGCGTTGCGCGGCGATGCGGGCGATCGGATTCAACGGCGAGGTAGGCGAGGAGCGCGCGCTCTTTATCGGAACGAAAAGTCCGGAACGGCGCGCCCTCGCGCAATGTCTGAAACGTGCCGAGCAGAGAGAGTGAAAGAGATTGCATAGAGGATTATTCCAACTCCAAATGGCTACCTACTTGCATCTTTTTCTCGTTATAGAATTCAATCGGGCGAGCGTCAAATAACTTTTCGCAAAATCAGGGCTTAACCAGAGTTACGAGTAATTGTCATGTCGAGCGAAGCGAGACATCGCGTTCCCTCGGTCCAACGAGATTTCTCGTTGCAAACTACACTCCTCGAAATGACAGATCCCTTTGGGAGCGATTTGGGAGCGCGCATCTTGTATAGTCAGCCCAGAATCAAATATGCCCATAACCACCAACGACTATCGTTCCTTTCTGCTGCGTCTATGGCGCGAGGGCAAAGAAGACGGCTGGCGCGCGATGCTCAAGAATATTTCTACCGGCGAACAGCGCGGCTTTGCCGATCTGCAAGCGCTGGTGGCGTTTCTGCAAGATCAGATGGCTGACAAAAAAGCGGCACGAAAAAGGGAGGGGGAAAAAGGCAAATAAAAAACTGTCCATAATTGTGTTTCCGCTTGCGGCGCGCAAGCGGCATAAAGGCAAGTGACGCCTTTTCGTCACAATCACATTCTCACAGGGAGGAGAAAATGAAACGCACGATGATTTTGTTCACAGCATTGGCACTGGCGATCATTCCGCTCGCGGGAGTAGGGACAATCGAAGCGGGGGCAACACCAGCCTGTTCGGCGGGCGAAATCGAGGCCACAGTTCCTGTTAATAGCCCTCTTCCAGCCGGCGTTAACACCTATTGGAAACCAGGTGATGGGTTTTACCATTACTGCATTGCAGCCGCTCCGGTGCCGGCATCGGCACCCGCACCGGCACCTGCTACCGATCCCGTACCGCCACCGCCACCCCCACCGTCAGCTCCTGCCGGTGGATTCAATGGAACGTCGGCTCAACCACCGCCTGCTCAGTTTGCCAAGGAATTCCCTGTCATCATTCCAGGTCCTGCGGCGAATCCGATGGGAGGCGCACCGATTGACTATTACGCATACGGCGTGACGATTCCCGGCGCCTCGGTCCCAAGCGGTCAAAACTATCTCTCCCAAGCATGGGTTCCCGCAGTGAACGGGTTGCCCGTTGGCAATGGTGGGATTGCCTTCCGCGGACCCGGCAGCAGCCTGGTGGCGTTCCGCATTTGGATTGAGAATGGCGACAACACGATCCATTCGCTCAATTCGCCGGGCGCGCGAGTTTGCTTTACCTATCCGCCGGACATCCAGTTCGACACTTTTGGTGAAGCGATTCAATACTATACCGGTAACAGCAGCAATCCCTGGGTAACACTGGCTGGTCCGTACACGCGTACCGTACTCGTGGCTGGCGTGACACCGGGCTGGGTGCAGTTGTGCACGCAGGTCACAAGTTTCTAATATCGGTAGACGAAATGCCAAGCCCCGAAGAGTTTCAGAAACCCTTCGGGGCTTTTTGTTGATTCTCCCTCTCTGCGTTCAGCCCAACCATGACACCTTGTGATAAATCCGCCGCAAAGGAATCTCGCACGCGAGCGATTCGAGCCGCGCGCTTGCGTCCAGTCCGTCGTACGTTTCAACGGTCGCAGCATCGCGTCTCCTTTCGGTGACGATTATAGCATCGGCGTTCTCGCGCTGTCAAAAACGTGTCTCCAATTCCTCGCGTCTCCCCACTCACACACCCACGCACTCACACACTTGCTTTCAGAATCTCCCGCGCGATCACGTGCCGCAAGATTTCGCTCGTCCCCTCGCCGATCAGCGTCAGCCGATTATCCCGATAGTACCGTTCGACTGGAAAATCGCGTAAATAACCGGCGCCGCCGTGAATCTGAATCGCATGATGACACGCGCGATCGGCGGCTTCCGACGCGAATAATTTCGCCATCGCCGCTTCGGTGGTGAACGACACGCCGCGATTCTTCAAATCCGCCGCTTGCATAATCAACAGCCGCGCCGCGTCCAATTCCATTGCGCTATCGGCAATCATAAACTGAATCGCTTGCATCTCCGCAATCGGTTTGCCAAACGCTTCGCGTTCGTGCGCGTACTTGATGGATGCCTCCAGCGCGGCACGCCCCAGCCCCAATGCCATCGCGCCGATGCCGATGCGCCCACCGTCGAGCGTGATCATCGCGTACTTGAACCCCTCGCCGGCTTTCCCCAACAAATTTTCTTGCGGCACGCGGCAATCTTCAAAAAATATCTGCGTCGTCAGCGATCCATGCAAGCCCATCTTCTCTTCAACCTTGCCGATCACGACCCCGCGCGTTTCGCGCGGCACGATAATCATGCTCAAGCCGCGATGCCCTTGCGCGGAATCGGTGCGGCACAGCACGTTGATCGAGCGGCAGATCGCGCCAGACGTGACGTACATTTTCGTTCCGTTGATAATCCACTCGTTGCCTTCACGCGTCGCGGTCGTTTGCACACCGCCGGCAAGATCACTGCCGCCTTTCGCTTCGGTCAGCGCGAGCGCGCCCAGCCCTTCGCCCCGCGCGAGCGGCACGAGCCAATTTTTCTTTTGCGCTTCGGTTCCAAAATTGAAAATCGGTGAGCAGCCAAGCGATAAATGCGCGGCGTACGTCAACCCCACCGACCCGGACACGCGCGCTATTTCTTCCACCGCCAACGCCTGCGCGATCACGTCCGCGCCCGCGCCGCCGTATGCCTCCGGAATATGCAAGCCCATCAGCCCTTGCTCGCCCATTCGGCGAAAAATTTCCGCCGGAAATTCGTCGGCCCGATCGATCTCCGCCGCGCGCGGCGCGATTTCTTTCTCGGCAAATTCGCGCACCGCGTCGCGGATCGCGCGTTGTTCTTCCGTGAGTTCAAAATCCATTCAGGTCTCCATTCTTGGGAAGCGGGAAAAAATAGATTCCCGTCTTGGACGGGTGGGTAGCCCAGCCGCGCTGGGCGTTTCGTGGACGGACAGCACGGCTGTCCTGCTACCCGTTCGGGAAGATATTCTTTTTTCGAACCCTTACCGCAAGCCGCAAAGGAATCGCTTTTCAGAAAAGTCTTACTATTCTAGCGCCTTCGCCAGAAACCCGTTTTCTCGCAGAAAACGGGTTTCTTCCCGCTCGCCTTTGATTTTGGGTGAAGGGTATTGTATTCACAAGCAAGCATCACTTCCGCGAAATCACGCGTTTAATTTTTCGTGCTCTTTGCGTTCTTCGTGGGTAGAATTTGAATTTTGTCCTGCCCTCAGCAAACAGACGCCGCTGGCTCGGAAAATTCTGCGCCAACGGCTCCCCACCGGCGCGATTATAGTTTGACGTATGCGGCTTGTCAATTATAATCCGAGCCATTGGAGGAACGATGCCCATCTATGAATACCGGTGCGGCGATTGCAAACGCCGCGTGAGTGTTTTCTTTCGCTCGATCAACGCCATCACCGAGCCGCGCTGCCCGAATTGCGACGGCGCGAATCTCACGCGCCTCGTCTCGCGCGTCGCGGCGATCAAATCCGAAGACGCGCGCCTCGAGGCGATGAGCGATCCTTCAGCGTTTGGCGATGTGGACGAGAATGATCCGCGCAGTGTCGCGCGCATGATGCGCAAAATGGGCGACCAAATGGGCGGCGAGGATTTAGGCCCGGAATTCGGCGAGATGGTCGATCGAATGGAAGCCGGCGAAAGCCCGGAAGAAATCGAAAAGACAATGCCGGGGATGGGCGGCGGAGAAACGGAAATCGGAGATTAGAGATTGGAGAATGGAGGTTGGAGGTTAGAGATTGGAAGTTAGACGCGCGCCACCGCCAACTTCCAACTTCCAACGTCCAACGTCCAATTCCTAAAATTTCTCAAACCGTTCCACATCAAACACAAACACCGTCGCGCCGCCAACCTGCACTTCCACCGGCTGAGCCAAATACAATTCCCCCGGCTCCATCACCGGCGGCAATGGATTCACGAACTGCGTGCGCGTTTTGCAATTCTCCTTGATAATCTTCAAAACCTCGTCTACGCCCTCGGCTTCTACGCCGACAAAAATCGTCGCGTTGCCTTCGCGCAAGAAGCCGCCGGTCGAACTGGTCATCGTCGCGGAAAAATTGCGCTCGCGCAAGGCGTCGAGCAATCCGCCCGTATCATCCGAGTGAATTACGGCAACGATTGATTTCATACGCGCCTCCCTTTGGCGAATGCCGGATAGCCGTGGCTAATTGCTATCGGCTATCCGCTGATTGCAATCTCCGTTCCACTTCCCCGCGAATTTGTTTCTGCACTTGCTCAATGGTCTGTGTTCCATCAATCCCCACCCATCGCCCCGGCTCCGCTTTCACCAACTCCAAAAAGCCGGCGCGCACACGCGCGTGATACGCAATCGCTTTTTGATCGAGCCGATTCGTTTCGCCGCGCTGCCGCCGCGCCAGCCCCACCTCCACCGGCACGTCCACGTAAAAGGTGAGATCCGGCGCGAGTCCGCCGGTTGCAAAGCGGATGATCGCGCGCAACGCGTCCAAATCCATGCCCAGCCCGTAGCCCTGATATGCCAGCGTCGAATCGGCATACCGATCGCACAAAACGATGATGCCTGCGCGCAATGCCGGCTGAATCACTTCGGCGACGATCTGCGCGCGCGCGGCAGAAAAAAGCAAGGCTTCGGTTGCGGGTTGAATCGTTTGATTGCGCGCCGACAAGACCACCTCGCGAATCTGCTCGCCGACGACGGTGCCGCCCGGCTCGCGCGTGACCAGCACGCGTTCGCCGCGCGCCTGCAAATATTCGCTGAGCAATTTGATCTGCGTAGACTTGCCGCTCCCATCCGGACCTTCAAAGGTGATAAAGAGACTCAAGGTGATTCGGTCTGCTCCAAAACGATGCGGATGAAATCTTCAAAGGTTTTCTCATCCGTCAGTTCAAGTTTTTGTCCCCAATTCTCGTTTTGCTCCAACGAAAGCGGCTTCTTCCAATTCGACCCGTTCTTGGATTACATGTGCCAGCCAATCCTCAATGCTCCTGCGCCGATGCAATTGAGCGAGGAAAGCCGCGCGAGCAGCAAGTTCAGCCGGAATGGCTACCGATGCCGACTTCTTTCGACGTACACGAATTGGTTTTTTCCACGCCGAATCGTCGTCGGATTGTGCCACTACGATGTTGTCAATCTCCACTTGAGATAGTTTTTCCAATGGGGCTTTCAGTTTTTCCATCTTTTCTCCGAGTCTGCGTCCACCAAGCGTGCGTCCGAACAGTTGGTATCCGTTATCTCACGCAATCTCGCTCGCGTACACGCGCACACGGCGGTTCGGCTCTTTGCCGATACTGCGCGAAAATAAATTCGCGCGGCTCACCGCTTCATGCTGTTGCCGGCGCACGTACGCGGACTGCGGCTCGAGTTCCACCGAATTCGTGCCGCTGCGAATTTGCGCAATCGCGCGTTCGGCTTCGTTGATCGCCGCGTCAATCGGATCGGGCTGACCGTCCACGCCGAACAAATCTTCGAGCATCCCTTCCATCTGCGCCAGCGTGTTTGAGCGCAGTACATACACCGGCACCCCGCGGCGTTCGGCATCCACGACAACCGGCGGTCTTTTGCGATAATAATTTTTCAGCGTGATCACCGCGTCTGCGTTTTGCAAATCGCCGACGACGCGCAACGGCAGTTGCAATTGCTTCGCCGCTTGCTCCAAGCGTTCCTGACTCAAGCCGTACGGGAATAATCGCAATAGTTTTGGACGCGTGCCTTCGCCGGCTTTGGCGCGGTCCGTTACGCTATCGCGTCGCCCCGGCGTTGCTTCGCGTATCGCGCCGATGCGCACTGCCGGTTCCGGTGTTTCGATGCGCACCTCACCGCTCGCATCCCGCGACCGAATTTCCGGCGGCAATGGACGATTACGCAACACGGCATCCACCGCGTCGGCAACGCTGTTATGCACCGCGAGCCGATTGCGTTCTTGAATTTCAATGACGAGATCGAACGTGGGCGGGGCTTTGCGTTCGAGAATTGATTTTTGCGTATGCCGCCGCCGCGCTTCTTCATCGGACAGCGTCACAGATTGAATTCCGCCCACCAGATCCATCAGCGTTGGATTGAGCATCAAATTTTCCAGCGAATTGCCGTGCGCGGTGCCGATGAGTTGCACGCCGCGTTCCGCGATCGTGCGCGCGGCTTCGGCTTCTAACTCGCGCCCGATTTCGTCAATGACGATCACTTCCGGCATATGATTCTCGACGGCTTCGATCATCACTTCGTGTTGCAGCGCCGGCGCGGGCACTTGCATTCGCCGCGCTTTGCCAATCGCCGGATGCGGAATATCGCCGTCGCCGCCGATCTCGTTCGACGTGTCCACGATGACGACGCGTTTTTTCTCGGACAGCACGCGCGCGGATTCGCGCAGCATCGTCGTCTTGCCGACGCCGGGGCGACCCAACAACAAAATACTTTTGCCGGACTCGACCAGATCGCGAATAATTTCGATCGTGCCGTACACCGCGCGGCCGACGCGGCACGTCAGCCCAACGATTTTGCCCTGCCGATTGCGAATGCACGAGATGCGATGCAACGTGCGCGGCAAGCCCGCGCGGTTATCCGCGGTGAATTCGCCGATGCGCTCGACGACGTAATCAATGTCCTCGCGCGACGCTTCGCGCGAGTTCAGCATCACCGCTTCGTTCACATAGCGCGCTTCCGGCACGCGCCCCAAGTCCACAATAATTTCCAGCAACTCATCGCCGCGCCCAATCGCGCGGAGATTTTCTTGCAGGTGTTGGGGCAGAACGCTGAGGAGCGCGTCGAGGTCGTCGGTAATCAACTGTTCCATATGAAAACTACTTTCTCCTTCAATACCTTCGTCAGAAACCCGTTTTCTGCGCCCCGCTCCGCTTCGCTTCGGGGATTATAAAGAAAACGGGTTTCTCTCCACGCTCGCGCTCGATTTTTGGCGAAGATATTTCCGATGCCAATTATACCACTTGCCGCAAGTGCGAGCAACGCGACGACGAAGTGCGACGCACCTCGCAGGTGCGTCGCACGTTTGCCGCCACAGCATTTTGACAGCCGCGGGGGCGCGGTGTAGAATATCAATTGTCGCAGAAAGACAATTCAGTCGAGCAGCTAGCATTCTGAGCGGAGCGAAGCGCAGTCGAAGAAGGCACCCTTCGACTTCGTTCTGCTTCACAGAACTCCGCTCAGGGTGCGAATGACAAGTTATTCAATCGCACGGACAGAGATCGCCCGCCTTTGAAACTAAAAGGCGGGCGAATTGCTTGTAACGGATAGCATCGCATGGATCAAAAAGATAAAAACACGGAAGCCAGCCGCCCGAGCGGCGACGCGTACGGCGAATCCGATTTTTTCGATCCGCGCCTCGCGCGCAAAGAAAAAATGCGCGGCGCGCACATCGGCGATCAGCATATTCGCGTCAAACGCTCCGAGGATTTCACCAGCGTCTCGCCCGGCTTTTTTCAAGCGACCGCGAAAGCCGTCACACCGCGCGATTGGATCGGACGCGCGCGCTATCGCCTCAAAGGCATCTTGATCGGCGCGCCGCTCACGACCGAACGCGAATCGCACGAACGGCTCACCAAACTCAAAGCGCTCGCCGTCTTTGGCTCCGACGCGATTTCTTCGTGCGCGTACGCGACGGAAGAAACGCTTTTGGTGCTTGTTGTTGCCGGCAATGCCGCGCTCGGCATTTCATTTTTCACCGCGCTCGCCGTCGCGATTTTGCTTTCGATCATCGCGTTTTCGTACCGGCAGACGATTCACGCGTATCCGCAAGGCGGCGGCTCGTACAGCGTCAGCCGCGAAAATTTGGGGCAGCTTGCCGGACTCGTCGCAGCAGCGGCATTGTTGATTGATTACGTCCTCACCGTTTCCGTTTCGATTGCCGCCGGCGCGGCGGCGGTCACATCGGCGATCATCGCCTCCGGCTTTGCTCAGCAAATCGACGCGCTCGAGCACGCGCTGCCGCCCAACTTGAATTTCAATGTTCTGCTCAGTCTCTTTTTCGTCGGACTGATCACGCTCGGCAATTTGCGCGGCATTCGCGAAGCCGGCAGCATTTTCGCGATCCCGACCTATTTGTTTATCGGCAGTCTCACGCTGATGATTGGAATTGGATTGTTCAAGACCTTCACCGGCACGCTCGCGCCGGTCGAAGCGCCGCCGCTGTTGAAAATCGCCGAGCCGGTTTCGTACTGGCTGATCTTGCGCGCGTTCTCCGCCGGCGCGGTCGCGATGAGCGGCACCGAAGCCATTTCGAATGGCGTGCCCGCGTTTCAAAAGCCGGAATCGAAAAACGCCGCGGCGACGCTGACGGTGATGGCGACGCTCCTCAGCGCGTTCTTTCTCGGCATCTCATTTCTCGCGACGCACATGGGCTTGGCGCCGGGCGAAGAAACGATCATGTCGCAAATCGCGCGCGCAGTTTTTGGCACCGGCTGGCTCTACTACATCTTTCAAATCGCGACGATGGGCATTTTGGTGATCGCCGCGAATACCGCCTTCGCCGATTTTCCGCGGCTCGGTTCGATCCTCGCGCGCGATGATTACGCGCCGCATCAATTCGCGTATCGCGGCGACCGCCTGGCATTTTCGACCGGCATTCTCGCGCTCGGCGTGATCGGCGCGTTGCTGATCGTCCTCTTTGCCGGCGATGTCTCGCGGCTGATTCATCTGTATGCCGTCGGCGTCTTTCTCGCGTTCACGATGTCGAATGCCGGGATGGTTGTCCATTGGTGGAAAACGCGCGGAGAAAATTGGCAGACGAGCATCCTCGTCAACGGCGTCGGCGCGGTGCTGACGTTCATTGTGTTGGTGATCGTCGCGGTGACCAAATTCGCGCTGGGCGCGTGGATCATTATTATCGCCATCCCGCTGATCGTCGGCGTTTTCTTGTTCATTCATCAGCATTATGCGCGCGTGGATGCCGCGCTGGTTCGGCGCGCGGCTAGGCGCGTGCCAACAAAACTAAAAATCCGCGTGCTCGTCATTTTGCCCGCCGTCAATTACGCGACCGAACGCGCGCTCGCATTCGCGCGCTCCATCTCGCCCAACATCGCGGCGGTCACCGTGACGTTCGATCGAGCCACCGGCGAGCGCGTGCATCGAGAATTGCAAGCATTGGATCCGGCAATTCCGCACATTGTGCTCGAAGACCCTTACCGCGATTTTTACGAGCCGCTCAAACGCTATGTGGAGACGTTGCAGGCGCGCGATGCAGACGCGTACATCACGATCGTCATTCCGGAATTTCTCGTCCGGCATTGGTGGGAGCGCCTGTTGCATAATACCGCCGCGCAAACACTCAACCGGCTATTCCAAAAGCACGAGAATGTCGCGGTGGTGAATGTGCCGTTTCAGTTGTGAAAAGTCTGGTGATAAACCATATCTCACCGCAGAGGCATAGAGACGCAGAGAAAACCAATTTTTGCCCCTGCGTCTCCGCGTTCCACTTGCCCTGACGGTAACGCAAGTGCCAGGGTCTGCGGTTGGTTTTGAACTTGCGGGTCGCACATTGGATCGCAAGGAATTGAGTAATGCGCTCAAAATTATTGAAAGAAACCACGCTCGCTTACTCGAAGCGTGGCGCAAACACAAACAAAAAGCGGGCTAATTCTTCGGCGCAAACGGTTTGGTACAACATTCCGTACCCCGCGTCGGCGTACACCTTCCCCAAAGAGGCGCTGATCCAATCCGCGCGCTGTGACCGCAACTATCTGCGCATCGAACTCACTGACGGACGCGTTCTCTCGATCCCTTTAGCGTGGATTCCGAGTGTGCGCAATGCCGCGCCGGTAGAGCGCGACAAATATGAAATCAGCCACGACCGGCGGATGATTATTTGGGACCCTGACAAGTGCGCGATCAACGACGAAGTTCGCCTTGAGGATTATCTCGGTCCCCAAAAGAAATAATTGCATGAATGGCTTTGACCCGTTGCAATACAGGCACTATCAAATGAGCAGTCTATTTGAAGAAAAATATGACGAGTTGTTTGCCGAATTCAATCGCTATGTGGTGGAGCATTCGAAATTCGCCAAGCGAATTCCGCGCGATGCGTTAGTCATATTGCTAGCCAATAATGATCCTGAATTTAGTCGCGAGAATTTGCACCGCGTCAAGAAATATCTGCGACACGATGACAAGCCCACGCGCCCGGTCGTCTACGTGCAAGTGGGACGCCTCGCGCCCATCAAATCTCGCTTGCGCAATCCGCGTTTGCTAACACGCGCTCCAGAGTACGCATTATCATAATCCAACCGTGCTAAATGCCCTGCCGAGCGTTGACGTATGGGCACGCTGTGCTATACTTGTGTTTGTGAGTTTTGCTTTGTCCCTTTCACGGTCTCATAATACAGGAGAACCATTCAAATGACCGCGCGATTGGGGCACGAGAAAAACAAATAGCAATTCGTTTCAATGTCAAAGCACCTGCCGCTTGACGCGCGTCCGCGCGCGTTGGGTGATGGGTGTTTTTCAAATAAGCAAGCGGGACAAATATGATCGAGTTTCCTAGTAGAGGTTGGGATGATTAGAGACAGCTTTAACAACGCAAGTGACTTTGTTCTAAACATGCTGCAAGTAGAATATGATAACTTGAGCGTGAACGGTGAACTTCTCTCGTATTCTACGTCTGAGCACTTGAGGTCGCTCCAAGATAGAAACCAAGGGAAGTGGATCTGCAAACGCGCTGGCAGACGAATTCAAGCCGTCCCTCTCACTATTGATGCTCAAACCCTCTCTGGGGAACCAGTTACCTTTTCTGCAACTACAGACTGGACACTTTTTGGGAAACTTCTTGAAGAGGGTGTAAGGCGGACACTCAAAACCTTGTATCCCTCCTGTGTTGTCTCGAATTACGGCGAAGTTTTGTTGAAAGTAACAGGCAAAGGGGCAGATCTTGCTGAAGAAGTGCTAAGAAACCTTCGCATGCAGAAGCCCTCTTTTCTTAGCGTCTACAAAGTATATCATTTCGAAGCCGCGTACTTACGAGCAAACGCAAGTGAACAACCGGAATTTGGTCTAAGAGTTAAGCTGTCCACGAATTGGAGAATCAGATTGTCTATTCAAGAACTTGATCAGTTAGGAATTGACTTGACTGGTTGCTATGTGGTACCAATTCATCCGACCCGAGTTGATGAAATTGGCAACAGAGCTGTGGGTGCTCTCCGGGAAGTAGACGCCGGAAAAGTATACCTAAATGATGCACGCGGCGTTGATCTGATTGACGCCAACGAGTATACCGTTGAGGCGAGCCTAGAGAACGTAAACAAGTGTTTTGAGAAAATCTTGGGAACACAAAGCACATACGCAATCAAGTCTCTGCGATCAACAGTGTCTCATTTCCTTGGGGCAGTAGAACAGCAAAAGAGAATTGCGGAAATAGGAAGAGCATTGGCTAATCAACCTTTCACCTGTGCACATAACCTCACTGCGAGAATATACTCCGAGCTCCAAAGGGCGAATACACAAACACGTTGCTCTCCTGTCTTATTTGAAGAACCGAAATACGTTCTCAAATATGGTGGACCATCCATTAGCGGACCAATTGCGACTGCATTGGACGCACAGGGACCCTTTGATCGCGACAGTTTCAGGAAGACAAATCCTTTTATCCTTGTACTCACACCTAAGCAGTATTTGGGCCAAGTCGAACAATTCTTGGGAAAATGGCGCGATGGGGGCTTGAGGCTCCCTTATTCAAAGGGATTCATAAAGAAATACACTCTGCGGGGCTGTGAATTCCACTTTGAAGATTTCGAGGTGTCTACGAACGGGTTGGCATCAGATTATGAAATGGCATGCCTCCAAGCTCTGCAAAAGAGCAGAGAACGCATAAAACGGTTCGATCTTGCTTTCATAGTCACAAGTGAAAAACACCGATTCCTGGGCGAAAACGATCCTTACTTGATCGCCAAATCGACACTAATGGGCAATGGAATTGCGACTCAGGCAGTGGAGATCGAGACGATCAATACGTCAAGTGATAACTGGCCTTTCATCTTGAACAATTTAGCACTCGCGAGCTACGCCAAACTAGGCGGTACTCCCTGGACCTTGGCGTCACCAAAGGGTCAAGGAATCACACATGAAGTAATCCTAGGGCTAGGAAGTGCAACCGTCGGAAGCACTCGTCTGGCGCAGAAAGAGCGATATGTCGGAATCGCAACCCTATTCAATTATGACGGTGTGTACTTGCTCTCCAAAACATCTCAGGAATCTACTCTCGACGATTATCCGAAAGCTCTCGAGTCCGCCCTCGTCTCAGGACTCGAACGCATTCAATTCCGCAAAGGATGGAGACAGGGTGATCGCGTTCGTCTCGTATTCCATACTTTCAAACCACTTAAGAACATCGAAGTAGAAGTTGTCAAATCATTAGTCAAGAATAAATTGAATCAATTCTCGGTGGATTTCGCCTTCCTCGTCCTCGGCAACGAACATAACTGGATGATGTTCGATCCCGCATCACCAGGATTCACAACGAGAGGTGGTTCCGTCCGTGGCGTCCAAATCCCTCGGCGGGGCAGTTCTGTCATCTTGAATGAAAATGAGTTCCTAGTCTCAATGACTGGGCCAAAAGAGGTGAAATTCACTGATCAAGGAGTACCAGCTCCCTTACGGATCTACCTTAATGGTGCTTCGACTTTTCGCGACCTAAAATATTTGGGTGAACAAGTTCTGAACTTTTCGTACATGTCATGGAAGACATTTAGTTTATCGTCTCTCCCCATTACCATCTCTTACGGCGACATGATCGCCAGGTTGTTAGGCAGACTCCGGCATATTCGCAACTGGAATGCGAACGCACTGGAAACAACAGAACTAAGCGAGAGTCTATGGTTCCTTTAGCCGATCCCTTTGATAGAATGATCAGCGCGGTGTTGAACCAACTAAATACAACCATTCGATCAACAAATCGACCGGGCGATCTCTCGGGGCTTTTGTCTTTTCACATACTCCACAAGTCCCAAATAGGCAATTCTATCGATTGGAATGTATTCATCCCTCCAAGCAAATGGCTAGATGAAAATGATTCCGACATATACGATGCGCCAAAGTTGGCTGTCTTTGGTATCCTGTGTTTCGAGCAGTTTCGAAGAATAGGCAAACCGCAACCCGAGATCAGCATAGCATTCACAAAAGGTATTGACCGTCTGGGCGAACGCCAGAATGTTTTCAGTACCCCGAACTCTTGGATTTTACAACCCAATGTTGTCATAGGCATTGCACTCGGAATCTCAGCAAGCAATAATACATCCTCGGCAAGATGGTTAAATGGAAAACTTGAAGAGGGATTCAACAGACCAGACATCCCTTCCTTCCTACGCCTCTGCTACGGATATGGACTCTACCTAGTGAATTCCCAATTGGCAGAAAGAAAAAACTATGTATTACCTACTATGAAGCCCGACAGTTGCACATTGGCTGAATTGGCACTTGGTATTTGGCTAGCAAGACATGAGTACCTTCTCCCAAGTGAACACGGTGTCTCGAATTGGCTAGATGACGCACAATCTGCAATTCTCGAAAGATGTTTGGCGGAAGACCTTCAGTACATCACGGACGAAAAGGCGGCAGTTATTCTGGAGGTTCTTTATTCTTATATTCACGTACGGAGTCAGTACCCAAGGCTTGATTTGGTCACTTCTCTCCTATTAAATTTCGAGCCCGCGATGGAACGCTGGATGTCTCCATGGAGAATAAAAGACGAGTACGATATCCAATCATTGCTGTGGTTAATCTTGCGCTCGCATTTTGACGATCTTCGGTACGAGGAATACCTACCCAAGCTTGGACGTAGTGGACACCGATTCGATATAGGTATCACACAATTGAACCTTGTGGTTGAAGCAAAATATGTTCGAAAGGCAAGCGATTTTCAGAAAACAGTAGACGAGATAGGGAAGGACTCGGCACAACTTCCGACACAGTTGAAGTTTTCCGGGATATTCGTCTTTGTTTATGATGAAAGCTGTTCGAGCGAACAGCACGCTTGGGCGAGGCAAACAATAGAGGGTATTCGCTTCGTAAAGCGTTGCGTGATAGTAAATGCGCCTTCAACTTCTCGAAAAACTTTGGTGGGCAACGAATACAAACCTGCCCAAAAAATAAGAATTGGCAAAGAGATGCAGTCCCGCAGAAATCAATGAATCCTTGCCCCACATTCATGGTCAGCATCTCGAAAACACTATTTGCTCATTCGAAGACAAATCCCATCAGGCATTTTCAACCTGACGGGTCTTTTTTCATCCCACCCCCCACCAACTCCACGCGCGTCGCGCACAATCGGCGTCGGCTAAAGCCGACGCCGATTTTTTCCTCTGCGTCTCGGCGCTCTCTGCGGTTTCCCCTCCCACCGCAATTTGTAAACTCGTTTTCTTGCCTCTATAATGAGCGCCGGCATTGACGGATCGGCGTCAATCGCGCTAGCCCATTCGTTATTCGCAAATCATCTCGGAGGAACGCATGCCCTTGGTTTACGCCGGCAAACTCGCGCGCATCAATCTCTCGACGCGTGAAATCACAATCGAAACGATTCCCGACGCGCGCGTGCAGCAATATACGCTCGGCGCCGGGCTTGCCGCGAAAATATTTTACGATGAAATGGACGCAACGCTCGACGCGCTCGATCCGCGCAGTTCGCTCATCGTGCTGAACGGATTATTGAGCGGAACTTTTTCGCCGACCGGCTGCCGCTCGTCGTGGTGCGGACGCTCGCCGCTCACCGGCATTTGGAACGAATCGAATATGGGCGGGCATTTCGGCGCGGAGATGCGTTTCGCCGGCTTCGACGGCTTTATCATCACCGGGCGCGCGAGCGCGCCGACCTATTTATGGATTGACGGCGCGACCGGCGCGATTGAATTTCGCTCCGCAAAAAATGTGTGGGGCAAAGATCACTTTGAAACTTTCGATGCGTTGCGCGCGGAAACGGATCCCAAAGCGCAGGTCGCGTGCATCGGGCAAGCCGGCGAAAATCTCGTCCGCATCGCCGGCATTATGCAAGGCGGGCATCATCACGCGCGCACCGCCGGACGCGGCGGAATGGGCGCGCTGCTCGGATCGAAAAATCTGAAAGCGATTGTGGTGCGCGGCAAAGAAAAGCCGGCGTACGCGGACGCGAAAGCATTCAACCCGTTGGTGCGCGATCAAAATAAATTCATCAAAGACCATTCCGTCTCGTTCAGCGAGTACGGCACTGCCGGCGGCTTGCCCAATTCCGAAGCGAAAGGCGGCTTGCCGATTCACAATTGGCGCGGCGGCAATTTGCCGGACGCGATGAAAATTTCCGGTCAGCGTTTGCGCGAAACGATTTGGACGCGGCACACCTTTTGCCACGCGTGCCCCATCGGTTGCGGCAAAGCGATTGAAATCAAAGACGGCAAATACGCCGGCACAGTGGGCGAAGGACCCGAATACGAAACGCTCGCGTTCTTCGGCGCGAATTTGAACATCACGGATTTGAACGCGGTCAGCCAAGCGAACGATTTGTGCAATCGCTACGGACTCGACACGATTTCGACCGGCGGCGTGATCGCGTTGGCGTTCGAGGCGTACGAGCGCGGGTTGATCACGCGCGCGCAAGCGAACGGCTTTGAGTTAACGTGGGGCAATGCCGACGCGCTGATCGGAATGATCGAGGCGATCGCGCATCGGCGCGGCATCGGCGATTGGCTCGCGGAAGGAATGGATCGCGCGGCAAAAAAATTAGGCGCGCCCGATTTGAATATGACGGTCAAGGGAATGGAAATGCCGGCGCACGATCCGCGCGGCTACATTCCGATGGGCATCAATTACGCCACCGCGAGCCGCGGCGCGTGTCACTTGGAAGCGTGCACGTACTGGAACACGAACGGCATTCTGCATCCCGATCTCGGTTATCCGGAAACGCGCGACGCGCACGATTCCACGATCGGCGCGCAGATGGCGATTGACTATCAAAATTATTTGGCGACCTACAATCCGCTCGGCTTGTGCAAATTTATCGCGCGCAGTGCGGTGGGACCGGATATGGTCGTCGAACTCGTGAATACGGCGATGGGCTGGCAGTGGACGCGCGCAGATTTGCTGGCGCTGGGCGAAAAACTTTTCAACTTGAAGCGACTGATCAATCAACGTTACGGCATTGCGCGCGCGGACGATACGCTGCCCCAACGATTGCTGACGCAAGCGCGCCCGACCGGCAAATCCGCCGGCGTTCTGCCCGATCTCGAACTGATGTTGCGCGATTATTATCGCCTGCGCGAGTGGGACGAGCGCGGCGCGCCGCGCGCGGAAAAACTGCGCGCGTTGGGATTGAATTTGTAACGGGTAGAGGGCAGCCGCGCTGCCCGCCAATCCGCCCAGCACGGCTGGGCTACCACCCGGAGGAATTCGCAATGTCGCAATACCCCGATTATGTTCCGCGTCTGCTCGCGCAAGCGCGCGCCGAAGGGCAATGGCACGCCGGGCAAGCCGATGCCGCCGCGCTCTGCTTTGATGTGCTCGCGCTTTTTCCGGAATGTCGCGAAGCGAGCGACCTCGTCTATGAATTATTCTGCGACGAGTGGACGATCTACGATATGCGGAACGCGGTTCAGCAGCACATTGACGAATGGGACGACCAACCACATCAGCAACGCCGGCGGCTCGCGCTGTCGTGCCGGTTTATGAGCCGCTGGACGGGATGGGATCGCGAGTTTGAAAAGGGACGCAAGCCGGAACGCGAGGGACCCAAAGACGTGCGCGCCTTGTTGCAGCAAGGGCATATGCAACTCTTGGAAGCGTACTGTCTCGGCGACGACGAATGTTTGAATTACGCGTGGCCCAAATTTACCGAAGCGATCGAGAAAACGCGCGACCCGCAAACGACGCTCCTCTGGATCGGCAAGCAGTACGCCGACCTCGGCTTTTTCGCGGACGCCGCCGAAGTGCTGCTCGACCTTTGCTCGCGCTATAAAGACGAAGCCGCGCGGCGTTTGCTCGCCGAAGTTCGCTGGTGGCGCGATAACGCGCCGCGCATTCCGTGGATTCCACCCGCCGGCGACGGCTCGCGCTATCGGCGCATGATGCAATTCATTGACCCGACCGCGCCGACGCACGAAGAGGTGATTCAACATACGCGCGCGCGGCTGAAAGAAGTCGGCAACGCGCCGACGTGGCAGCCGATCATTGATCCAGAGCTTGCGAAATTATTTGGCGAAGCGGTGCCGGCAGAAATCTCACCGCCAGCGCAGTCGGTGGTGGATTGGAGTTTTTTGGATCGGGATGACGGACAGCCGGGCGAATTGCCAGTGTGGGCGAAGAAAATGATGAAACTCTTTCGCGACAACCCGGAACACGTGGAAGACATCGCGCAGCGGCATCGGTGGAGCCGTCCGATTCCGCAGCCAAAGACGCCGAAACGCTACGATCCGAACGAACCGCCGTTCGATCCGAGCGAAGTGCTGGGCGGGATGAGTGAAGAGGATTTCGATTTTGATGATGACGAGGAGTAAGCCAATATGCCATCCAATTTGAATCCACCGGCGCCCGCGACCAAGCCCGGGCGAAACGATCCGTGTTGGTGCGGCAGCGGCAAGAAATACAAAAACTGCCACTTGATTGAGGACGCGCGCACCGAGTCGCGCATACGGCTCCATCAAAACCTGTGGCAGCGGCTTGACGAGTACGCGTTGAGCGAGCCGTTGCGCGAAGATTTCAAGACCGCGTTCAAATTCTTTTGTGGATATGCGCTCAACGTGAATATTGAGGACGAAGACGATCTCGTAGACCTCCACCGCGCGCTCGACTATTTTGTTCACGATTATCGCCTGCCCAACGGTCAACGCGTCATCGCGCGATTCCTCGCGGAACACGGCAAGCGGCTATCGCCGGAAGAGCGCGCGCTGGTGAATAACTGGCTGGACTCGCGGCTGACGGCGTTTGAAGTGATCGAATTAGAGCGCGGCAGTGGAATGCGCGTGCGCGACCTCGTCTCGGGCGAAGAGTTTGACGTGCGCGAGCGCCGCGGGACGGAGCAGGCAAGCCGGTGGGGTGTGATTGTGACGCGTCTCTTGCGCGGGTCCGATCATTACGAGCTCGGCGGTGTGGGTTTGAACCTGCCGCCGCAATACCGCGATTGGCTGCGCGGTCATATCGCCGGAGAATGGAGCCGCTATCGCTTCAATCATCCCGAAGCGACCTACCCAGAATTCCTGCACGCCTCCAGCCAATTGCTCAATCGGTTTATCGTGGATGAAATCGAACCGGCGATGAGCCAGCCGCCGACATTGGTCACGATGGAAGGCGACCTGACCGAATTCATCGCGGCGACGTTCGATGTATTGGATCACACACTTGTGCTCGCGGGCTTGCGCGGCGCGGAAGAGTTTACGGAGGACACGCCCGAAGGCGCGGCGGAAGAACAAACCTTCGCGTGGTTCGAGAGCGGCGAATCGCTCGAGTTGTTGCGCGCGCACGGTCCCGCGTTCGAGCACAAGGAGCCGGCGGATGCGCCGGAGGGCGGGACGCGCGTACTGGCGCATTTGCGTCTCACGCGCGAGGAATTGCGCATGGAGGTCACGTCGCGGCGACGCTTGGAGGCGGGCAAGGAACTGCTGGCGAAACGCGTCGGCAGTGCGCTTTCGCATCGCGGCGATGAAATCAAATCGGTTGCCGAGGCGCTGGCAAAGCTGCCTGAAACGGAGCCGGAGGAAGAAGAGCCCGCCGAAGAAATGCCGGAGCAGTTGGAAGCGCTGCAGGCGCAGATCGCGGCGCGCATACATCGTGAATGGGTGGATCAAAAGGTTCCCGCGCTGGATGGGCTAACGCCGCGTGAGGCGGTCAAAACAGTGGGCGGGCGCGTGCGCGTGATTCGGTTGCTCAAAGAGTTCGAGGCGCGCGAATCGGTGCGGGCGCGCGCGGGCGAAATCGCGTATGATTTTGCCGAGTTGCGAAATGCGCTGGGATTGACGGAACAGGAATTTCTGGAAGAGAGCCGCATCGAAGATCAACTCAAGGACGCACTCGAAGAAATCGAAACCCTCGCGCACGCGGATCGCATGGACGACGCGCTCGCGGCGTGGCGCGCGTGGCGGCAGAAATATCCCATCGCAACCCTGCGCGAACTGGAATTCTCCGAGATTTGGGATTTGCAAGACGTAGCACGCGAATCTATGTTTGAGTTAGCGAATCGCCTGGCGATGTTCAAGCGGTTCGACGAGGGCATCGCGCTACTGCAAGAGTACCTCGCGCTCGACCCGGAAGATCCGCTCAGCGCGCGCGCGGAAATCGCCGAGATGCGGATCGAGCGCGGCGAAATCGAAACCGGCTTGCCCGAGTTGATGCAACTGGTACAAGACGCGCCCGAGAATTTGACCAGCGCGCTCACGCTGGCAGGCATTCAGCAAGATATTCTGAATCGCCCAGAGGACGCACTGGCGACCCTGCAACGCGCCCGCGCGGCAATGGACGATGAAATCAAAGCGGCGGAAATCTACCATGAAATCATCGAGACCTATCTCGCGGCTGGGCGCGCGGACGACGCCGAAAAGTTTTGGCATGTGGAAAACGACAACGCGGAGGAGAAGGAAAAAGATTATGTGGGCTTGACCCGGATCAAGATCGCCCAACGCGGCCTGCCGCAAGCGAGAGAGAGCGCGACCAAGATTCAAAACAAGATTGCGCGTCCGCATTGGCTGGGAAAAGTTGAGGCGATGTTGGGCAACTATTCCGCCGCGCGCAAACTATGGAAAGGGCTGTTAAAGGACCCCGAATTTGACGAGTGGGTTTTCTGGTTCCTGTGGATAGAGTATCACCTCTATCTGCGCGATTTCGACCGCGTGATTGAAAAGATCGACCCAGTCAAGATGCGCGCTGCCGCCGTGGGCTATTTCGAAGTCGCCATCGCGCACGCGGCAAAGGGAGATGTCGAGCGCGCGGCGGAATGGGTGCGCGCGGGTCGCGCGGAAATGGAGCGGCACGCGCGCCAGAGCCATTTTGTGGGCATCCTCCGCGATGCGCGCACGCTGGCGGAGCATTTGCAGATTCCCGAAGCGACGCAGCACGCGATGGGATTGTGAGAAGTGCGACGCACCGTGCAGGTGCGTCGCACTTTTCTTATTCCTCTTTCATTTCCGCCGGGATAAAGTAGATATCTGTCGGTTTCATTTTGCTATTCCGCAAATAGCGCGCCTTGACTGGCATCCCGATCCAATCGAGCGAGGCTTTAGCGGGATCAAGACCCATCAGCCGCGTGAGGAAAAGCGTGTTGGCGCCTTTGAATTCGAGCAGCGCAAGCACGAACGGCGTATCCGGCAAAAATTCTTCACTGCCGAAATGGCAAACGGTGAATGCGTGCACGGTGCCTTCGTCCGGCAATTGCACCCATTCCGTTTCGTTGCCGGAGTACATATCCGCGCCGCGCGGCGTCGCGTAGGTATAGCCGGATTCCGGATCGCGGTTGCCGATGAAAACTTTGTTGGCGAGCCCCGCAAAGAACGGCGAGTCTTGCCCGTACGAGTGAATGTATTCGACGTGGTACGGCTGGCGCTTGACGATCGCCGTCATTTCTTTGAGCGCCTTGAGCGATGCCGCGTCCAGTTTTTTGGGAAAGGGGACGTTGAACAGAATCGTCCCTTCGAGATTTTCTTCACGTTTGGTATCGTTGTTATTCTTTGCCATGGTATCCTCGCTTCGTGTGTGTCATTGCGAGGAGCGGTTTTTGCGACGAAGCAATCTCCGCGTTCCAATTAGGGGATTGCTTCGCAAAGAACGCTCGCAATGACAATGCTTCGTGTTTCTTCGTGTCCTTCGTGGATTATTTTTCGCGCTCCAAGATAGTCGCGGTGACGTACGTGCCGGTGCCGGCGTGGCTGTGAATCGCGCCGCGCTTGGCGTTTTTGATTTGCAGCACCGGGCTTTTGAAATGCTTTGCAATCGTTCCTTGCAATTGCCAAATTGCAAAGACGGCTTGCATCAACCCAGTCGCGCCGACCGGATGCCCGCACGCGATCAGTCCACCGGACGGATTCACCGGGCAAACCGGTTTTTCTTTTAGTTTCAAGCCGTACTCCACGCCCGGCACAAATGCTTTGCCCGATTCCGCGAACGCGCCGCCTTCGCCGTAGCGGCACAAGCCCATATCCTCGTACGTTTGAACTTCCGACGACGTGTACGCGTCGTGCAATTCGATAAAGTCCATTTCGTGGAGCGGGTCGTTGATCTTTGCCATCTTGTACGCTTGCTTGCCCGCCATTCGCCCGGCGCGGAACGAGTGCACGCCCGGATAGCGAAAGCCCTTGTCCCACAATTTTTTGTAATACGATTGCGTTTCCGCGTTCGCCGTTTCGTGCGGCAGCGCATAAGCGCGCATGAATTTGTCGTAATCATCGTGCGGGCGATCCGCCATGCGCATCGCGTCGGTGCCTCTGCCGATGCCGGTAATTTTGACGAGCGGCTTGGCGATTTTTGCGCCGGCTTTTTCTAATCTCGCCAGCCCCTCTTCACTGCATAGAATCGTCGCCGCCGCGCCGTCGCTCATCACGCAAATGTCGAGGCGCGTCAGGGGCCACGCGACCATCGGCGAATGGCGCACATCTTGGATCGTCAAGCGCTGATGTTTTTGCGCGTACGGGTTGTAAAACGCGTTCATATAATTCTTGACCGAGACATGCGCCATCTGCTCGACCGTCGTGCCGAATTCTTTCATATGCCGCGTGACCATCATCGCATAATAGCCGGAATAAAATCCGCCGACCGGATAATCGAAACTGACGTCGCTCGCGAGCGCGATAAATTCATTGCCCTTCCACGTCTCGACGTGCGACATCGTTTCAAACCCGTACGCGACGCAAACATCCATCGAGCCGGACGCGACCGACTTCCACGCTTCCTGAAAACACAAGCCGCCGGTCGCGCCGCCGCCTTCCACGCGATGGCTCGGCTTGGGGCACAACCCCAAATAATCTTGCGCCATAATGCCGGACATGAGTTGGCGCTGAAAGTGATCGGAAAAGTACGACGCGACCGAGCCATCCACAATCTCGGTGAACTGCGGGAAACTCAAGCCGATGTCGTCGATCGCATAATCGTACGCTTCTTTTACCACCGCCTGAAAAGTTTTGTCTGGGCGCGCCTTCGCAAATTTCGAAACGCCGCCGGACACTGCATACACTGGTCGCATTCAGCCTCCCTGCTATGGAAATTCTGGAGAATTTATTTCGTACAAGTGTCATGCCGAGTATAAAGCCAGTCCAATGTTAGTCAAATTCACACTCGAAACCAGAACCCCGTTCTCAGAGAAAACGGGGTTCTTTGTTTATGCAATCCTATCCGGAATCTTGGGCTGGCTTGCTTCGAAATGCTTGTCGCAGAGCCAGAGAAAATCTCCCGTGTAGGTGGGGACGCGATGCAAGCCGAGTTTTTCGTGATGCGGATCAAGTTCGCGCAGGAGCGCGTGGAGCACGATTGTCAGACGTGGCAACTATTCAGACAGCGCCTCCATTGGCCTTGTCTTTCTGCACGCGCTCCAATTGATAATAATACTCGAAAGTGTAGTGCCACACGCTGTCTATAAGTGACGCCACGATAGAGTGTATATTGGCAGGTGAAGGTGGTGGGACGCTACTCCCTGCGTTAATGCTGTTTTGGAGTTCTTTAAGAAGCGCCAGTATTTTGTAATGTTCTCTTGAGTCTAACTCGACGAATTCTTGCATCCGCTTAATCAAATCAGGTGCCTCACTAGGAGCAGAATCAAGATACTGCTGGATCATCAGTTTGGAAGCACCTATCAACTGTTCGATCTTTAAACCTTTTTCCGCAACAAATCGATATGTATCAATATCTTGAACATCTTCACTAGTTTCCCGTATCCGCTCAACAGATGTTCCCTCGCGTTTGCTGAGTGCCTGGCATATCCTCTCCAACCTCTGTTGGTTCGTTACAAGTAATGAAGCAAGTCTCAGTTGATCCGCTATGCTCGCCCCAGTCAATATAGTAGCGACACAGACCTGGAATACTTGACGTCCGTACGAGACTAATGAGCGATACTCCAACCCAGAAGTTTCGGAGCGCTTCTTGGGGTCGTCAGTTGCTATAAACATCAGATTTCTGGATTGTCCTTCGTGAACAATCTGGGAATGTAGAACTGCGTTAGCCAACTGCCGAGACGAGGAATTCCTCCGACGAGGAGGACCACTGCTTCTGTGAACCGTTTGGTAATGTTCTCTCCCGGTTCAAGACCAAGCAAGCTTTCGAAAGCGATCGCAAGGTTGACCAAAGCCACGTCTTCATCGGCATCAATTGTGATGCTTCTGTTGTACCAAGTAATTGCTGTGAGTAGTCGATCAGCCAAGCCGTTGTCCTGTTCTCTTGCTGCGAAGTATTTTAGTACTGGTTTATACAACTGAGATTTGCCTACCCTGTGGTTGAGGTCAATGTGCAAGTCTTGTGAGATATTGAGCCATAGATGTGCCGCAGGTGGGAAGATTCGGCTGCCTGTTGTCACATAAAAAGATGTTCTGTTGTTGAGACTTCCTTCATAGCCCTCGATTTCCGAGTATATCCCACTTGGCGTGAAATCACGTGGCAGCAGGGCGCAGATACCGTCGCCACACGAGCAGCTTGAGGTGATTCACGCGCCCATGTGGGGTCTTGAAGCCTTGCCGCACTTTCTCAATA